>JANYCP010000205.1 GCA_025360265.1 Gemmatimonadota bacterium | reverse complement strand
AATGCGGTTCCTTCGAACAGGCAGGTCCCGGGGTAGTCGAACAACGCCTCGACGTCCTGCAGATTCGGGCTCGGCGCACGGAACGGCAAGCCAGTCTCCTCGAAATACTGATTGCGATGCCAATTGGCGACCGGCACGACGCGCAAGTCGACATTGATGTGGAGATCGGATTGTGCCAGTCGCGCCTCTTCGCCGAGGGTGAGGCCGTGCCGCATCGGTACGGCGAGGCGGCCGACCATCGACGTGAACGCGGTGTCCAGCACGTTGCCCTGCACCGTTCCACCGATCGGATTGGGCCGGTCGAGGATTACGACGGGAATTCGGTGCGCGCCAGCTGCCTTCAACACCTCGACGGTTGTTGCGAGGTAGGTGTAGTAGCGCGCACCGACGTCGGGGAGGTCGACCACCATCACATCGATACCCGCCAGCATGCTGTCGGTGGGAGCGATGGTCCGTCCATACAGCGAGTAGATTGGAGTGTTGGTGCCTGGATCGACCGTTGACCCGACCTGTTCGCCCGGCGCGGCCGACTCAGTCAGACCGTGCTCTGGGGCGAACAGTGCGACAATCTTGATGCCACCGGCGCGCAGCCGCGTGATCGCGCTGACACCCCTGGCATCGACGGCGGCAACGTTGGTCACAAACCCGACCCGCTTGCCGCGAAGCAGGGCAACGGAGTCCGCAAGTGCGACGTCAATGCCGGGGAGCACAGTCGGCCGTTGGGGCACTGGCGCAGCAATGGCGCCGGCGCATGCTGCAGTCAGGACGCCAATGAACACCACAACTTTTTCAAAGCGACTGTAATGCATCGATCCCTCTCGCTGTTTGTCGCCCTGGCGCTGACTGCCTCATGCGCACGTCAAGTTGCACAGCCAAGTCCCGCGCCAGTTGCGGGGACTCCCTTCTTTCCGATGACACCTGCAGCCACGGCCCACGTCCAGCACCTCGTTGATTCGCTGCCGCTGCGCGACAAGATCGCTCAACTCATCATGCCCTGGCTGCTCGGTGGCTACGAGCCGGTTGATGCAACCGAGATGGCCCAGGCGCTCAAGTGGGTGAACACCGACCGGGTCGGGGGCATCATCATCTCGATCGGGTCGCCCACCGAGATTGCAGCGAAGTTGAATGCCTTGCAGCGCGCCGCGCCACTCCCCCTCTTGGTGGCCAGCGACCTCGAGGGCGGCACGACGTTCAGGTTTTCGACCGGCGGGACGGCGTTCCCGACCCAGATGGGGATCGGCGCCAGCGGTCGTGAGGACGACGCCTACCAGATGGGGCGCATCACTGCGCTCGAAGGGCGGGCCGTCGGGATCCACCTGGCCTTCGCGCCGGTCGCCGACGTCAACAGCAATCCAAACAACCCGATCATCAATACGCGGTCGTTCGGCGGCGATCCGCACGCCGTAGCACGCCTGGTCAGTGCGACAATTCACGGCATCCGCGACAACGGCATGTTCGCCACAGCCAAGCACTTTCCCGGTCACGGCGATACCGAAACCGACTCGCACCTGTCCCTTCCCACGATCACGGCTGGGTGGAACCGGTTCGATACGCTCGAACTTGTGCCATTTCGCGCGGCGATCGGCGCGGGCGTCGATGCCGTCATGTCGGCCCACATCGCACTCCCGGCGCTCGATCCGGGACAACAGCGCCCCGGCACACTTTCGCCGCCGGTGCTCACTGGGATCCTCCGTGACTCGCTGCAGTTCAAGGGGATCATCGCAACCGATGCACTGCAGATGGGAGCAATCGTCAAGGAAGTTGGCGCCGACGAGGCGCCGGTGCTCGCGTTCCTCGCCGGATCGGACCTGCTGCTGATGCCGACGGACGTCGGGCAGGCGATTGACGCGATGGTCCGGGCCGTGGAGTCTGGGCGAATCACCCTCGCCCGTGTCGATCAGTCGGTTCGCAAAATTCTTACGATGAAAGAGCAGCTGGGACTCTTTCAACACCGCGAAGTGGACCTGAATCGTGTGTCGAGTGTTGTCGGTCGAACAGAATTCCGCCAGATCGGGATGGACGCCACGCAACGCTCCATCGTGCTGCTCAAGGACTCTACCGGCATTGTCGACCGGATGCGCACCGCACCACAGGCAGTGACGCTGGTCGTCATGTCCGAATCGGGGATCACACTTGGCGTGACACTCACGACCGACCTTCGGCGCAAGGGATTCACCATTCGGCAGGTGACAGTGCCGCTGACCGCCGACGCGACAACACGCGACTCGCTGCTTCGGTCGATCGATCGGTCGACCGTTGCGTTGATCGCAGCGTCGGTGCGCGTGAGTTCCGGCAAAGGCACCATTGCCCTGCCGACCGGCGCCGAGCTGATGATCAACGCCCTCGCCGCACGGCAGCCGACCGTGCTCGTGTCGTTCGGATCACCGTACCTCATCTCGCAGGTCCCCAGCGTGCCGAGCTATTTGCTGGCGTGGACTGGCAGCGCGAGCAGCGAGTCGGCAGTTGCCAATGCATTGAGCGGGACAGCGATCACCGGCAAATCGCCGATCCTGATCCCGAACGGCGGAACAATCGGTACCGGGCTGCAGCGGGCGGGTCATTGACCTTCAGTCGCCGCAAGCTCAGTGGCCCGTCACGAGCGGCGCTCGTGACGGCAGCTCTCCTGTCCTGCACGCCATCGCAGCCCCCTCGCACCGATCCCATTCCAGTCAGCGCAGCCCTCTCGATGCGACTCGCTCCGGCGGCCCGCGTGCTTGATTCGGCGATCGCAGCCGGTGCAGCGCCCGGAGCGGTACTCGCGGTGTCAGTGCGCGGCGAACGCTTCGTACACGCAGTCGGGCAACTGGCGGTTGACGATCAGCGGCCACCGGATGGCCGCACGCTGTACGACATGGCGTCGCTCACCAAAGTCGTGGCACTGACCACGCTTGCGATGATGGCCGTCGACGAGGGTCGCCTCGAGATCGACTCACCCGTTGTGCGATACCTGCCGGACTTCGCTGCCGGCAAGGGAGCGAAGTCGCAGGTCACGGTGCGAGACCTGTTGTTGCATGACGCCGGACTACCGCCCGACCCGGTCCCGCCGCTCTGGAAAGGCTCGCCCGATCGCAGCGATGCGATCAAGCGCGCACTCGCGGCGAATCTCGACACGATTCCCGGGGCCAGGTTTGTCTATTCCGACATCAGCGCCATCACGCTCGCCGCAATGCTGGAAAAACTTTATCACACGCGACTCGACCATCTTTTCGCCGATCGTGTGGCGAAACCGCTGGGTCTCACGCGCATGCGCTTTCTTCCGCCCAAGGGATGGCGCGACGAAATCGCACCGACAGAGGTCGAGGCAGTGCCGTTCCACCAAGACATGGCGCTACGCGGTGAGGTGCATGACGAAAACGCGTGGTGGCTTGGAGGTGTTTCGGGACACGCCGGACTATTCAGCGATGCCGAAGATGCCTTGCGATTCAGCGAATGGGCGCTCGCCGGAGCACTTGGGCGAAAGGTGGGTGGAACGGTGCAACCGCCCGCCGAGTTCCTGACCTGGACATTGAAGCAGGACCATCCACTCGGATCGTCGCGCGCCTTGGGCTGGGACACGCCATCGGGAATTTCGTCCGCAGGGACGATTATGTCGTCCCGCAGCTTCGGCCACACTGGGTTCACCGGGACGTCAATCTGGATTGACCCCGAACGCGAGATTGTGATCGTCCTGCTGACCAACCGGGTGAACCCGACCCGAAACACCCCGAAGTTTGGCCCGATCCGGAGTGTAGTGGCGGACGCCGTAATGCGGAGCCTCTTTCCCGATGCCCTTCCCCGGGACGCTGCGGCGCGCCGCTGACCTCGGGAACCGGGGCATTTGCCTCCTTGTTATTATTCTCTAACGGTAGGGCACACCTGTTAAGGAGTCTCCAATGGCCGAATCCACTGCGCAGGCGCTCCCCGAGGGCCTTGTCCTGAACCTCACGGACAATGCCGTCGCTGAAGTGCGGAAGTTTATTGCTGCCGAAAATGTCACCGCCGAGTCCGGCGGGTTGCGGGTATCGGTGCTGCCCGGTGGCTGCTCGGGGTTCAAGTATTCGCTGAACATCGAGGATCACGGCAACGAGGACGATATCACCGCCGAGATCAACGGGGTCCGGGTCTTCATCGACGCATTCTCCGCCCAGTACCTCAGTGGCGTCACGATCGACTACGTCACGGCAATGCAGGGCAGCGGCTTCACGTTCAACAATCCGAACGCCACCGGCGGCTGTGGCTGCGGGAGCAGCTTCAACGCGTAGCGCGTAATTCGATTGTCGCCGATCGACATCGCCGTCATCGCCGTCTACTTCAGCGCGACACTCGGAGTGGGTTTCTGGGTGTCGCGAGGCCAGAAGTCGACGGCGGACTATTTTCTCGGCGCACGAAATCTTCCGGCGTGGGCGGTGATGCTCTCGATCGTGGCGACCGAGACTTCGGCGCTCACGGTCATCTCCGTCCCCGGCATCGCCGCCCGCGGCGATCTCACCTTTCTTCAATTACCAATCGGTTACGTCTTCGGCCGGATCGGCATCGCGATCTGGCTCTTGCCCGGGTATTTCCGCGGCGAACCGGATACGGCATACGCGCGACTCGAAGCGCGGTTTGGTGCACCGACACGACGAATGCTCTCCTTGGTGTTTCTCATCACCCGCTTCCTTGCCGATGGCGTGCGGGTGTTCGCCGGCGCGATACCGCTCTCCCTCCTGACCGGCTGGAGCATCTCCACCGCCATCATCGTGCTCGGGGTCATTACCCTGTTTTACACCTGGCTCGGCGGCATCAAGGCAGTCATCTGGGCCGACGTCATCCAGCTCTGCGTCTACCTCGCCGGCGGCATCGCGGCGCTGCTGATCGCCACACGACTCGCCGGCGGCATCGGACCGGCATGGACTGCAGCGGCAGCCGCGAACAAGCTCCATTTGTTCAACTTTCACTTCTCGTTCACCGAGCCATACACCTTTCTCGGCGGGTTGATTGGCGGTGCACTGCTCTCCGCCGCGTCGCATGGTACTGATCATGTCATCGTGCAACGGCTGCTCGGCACACGTTCGCTCCGCGACGCGCGATTTGCCATTGTCGGATCTGGC
>JANYCP010000162.1 GCA_025360265.1 Gemmatimonadota bacterium | reverse complement strand
GCCGATCCGCAGTGGTCGCCCGACGGCAAGTCGCTGGCGTATATCTCCGATCGCACCGGCGTGAGCAACATCTTCCTCTACGACGTCGCCAACGGTGACTCATACCAGCTCACCGATTTCTTCACCGGCGCACAGGGGATCACGCCGCTGTCGCCGGACCTGTCATGGGCGCGACAGTCCAACAAGCTGGCCTACGTGTATTACGAGCGCGGCGACTACAACGTCTACGTGCTCGAGAATCCGGAAACTCGCAAGAAGACGCCGTGGCGCGCGGTCGAGCTGCTCGCGACGCGCCCAGCGGCCCGGCCGACAACCAAGTCCGACACGACTCCGCCGCCAACCACCGGCAGCACGTCGTTGTACGTGTCGGCCGGCAAGATGCGTCCCGCTGATTCACTCGGGAAGTTGCCAGACTCGCTCAAGTCGCCGACGGAACTCTCGATCGTGCAGTTGATTGATTCGACGAAGCAGCTGCCCGATACCAACACGTTCTCCGAACTCCAGTACAAGCCGGTCTTCACGCCGGATTACGTGGCACGGCCGAGCATTGGATACGCCCGAAGCAATTTCGGCTCAGGAATTTTTGGCGGAACATCGGTGCAGCTCTCCGATATGCTCGGCGACAAGCAGATGTTGTTCAGTGGCTACGTGAATGGCCGCATCGATGAAGCACAGGTGCTGGCAGCGTACGTCAACCTCGGCCATCGCTTCAACTGGGCTGTGGGGCTGTCACAGGATCCCTACTTCTTCTATAACGGCTCGGGATATGCACCCGGTCCCACCGCGTCGGAATTGACGTACGTGACTGAGGTGCGCCGCATCGTATTGCGATCGGCATTTGCCACGGCTGGGTATCCGCTGTCGCGGTTCCAGCGCATTGAAACCGGACTGCACTTGATCAACGTCGAGGACGCGACGCTCGATTATCTGCAGCCGTTCGACCCGTCAACCGGACTCGCGACCGACAACGGCAGCACGGTCAAGACGGTCAACAACACCACGAGCTTCGCCCAGCCGTCGATTGCCTGGGTGTACGACAACTCGATCATGGGCTACACAGGGCCGTTCCTCGGGAGGCGTTCCCGGGTCGAGCTTGCGCCGACCATCGGCGGCTGGAAGTATCTCCAGAGCACGGTGGACATCCGTCGCTACGATCACCTCTTCGGCCCGCTCACGCTGGCGACACGAGCGATGTACCTGGGGCGCGCCGGACGCGATGATTCGCTGTTCCAGATGTATCTTGGCTACCCCGACCTGATTCGTGGCTGGACGTCCGGCTCATTCGACCGCAACGAGTGCGTGTCCATTACCGTGGCTGACCCGAACTCGCAGACCGGCTGTGCGCCACTGGATCAACTGATCGGAACGCGGATCGCGGTGTTCAATGCTGAGCTTCGCTTCCCGATCTTGAGCCAGCAGTACATGCACTGGCTACCGCAGCTGTTCCCACCAATCGAAGGCGCCATCTTCTTTGACGCCGGCGTGGCGTGGAATCGTCATAGCGATGTGCAGTTGAGCCGGGCTGACGGAGTGTCGCCGGTCGCGGTGCGTACCCCGCTCAAGTCGGTCGGGCTCTCGATCAAGATGAACGCCCTCGGCTTCATGGTGGTCCGTTTCGACTTCGCCAAGCCGCTCAACCGGTACGTGACCAACCTGGACGGATCCCGCACCGCTGTCTCCCCGTATTGGACGATTTCGTTCGGCCCATCATATTGAGCAGGATGCAGGTCCGCCTTGGTATCATCATTCTGTTGGCCGCCGCACTCGCTGGGTGCGGCGGCCAACCTGTTCCCGCGATCGACCATCACCTGCCGGCCGCCATCGCCACGCCACCCAATGACGCCGCACTCCTGCGGGTGGCACGCACGGGTGGCGTCGCGGAGTTGCTCCGGGCCAACACGCTGGTGGGACGCCAAGCGCCAGCGGTGGAAGGGGTACCAGTTGTTACGCGATTGCTCGGCGCCACCCTGGAAGACGAGACCGTCTACGCGACTGACAACGCTGGCCGCCTGGTGGCGATCGACCTGAAGAGCCAGCGGGCGCGCATGGTGGCCACCTCGGCACGACAATTCACCGCCACACATGATGGCACCATTCTGGGCGTCGACTCGGCACACCGCCCAGTGCGCCTGATCAACCGCCAGTTTACCAGCTACAAGGTGACGGTCGAAAAGGGCGCCACATTGATGCGTGCTCCGGGCGACCAGATCCTCGTCGTCGGCAACCGACCTGGAACGCTCCAGGTCCTCGGACCAACCGGTGAAGTTCGGCATCTCCCGATTCCAGCCGGGCGCGTTACGTCCACATGGGTCGGCGATCTGGTAGCCGTCAGCACCGACTCGGGTGTGCTCTTCATTGAGCCGAACCCTGCCAAAGTCGCGCCCCGGAAGCCGCCGCCAAAGTTCGTCAAGGTGAAGGGTTCGCCTACCGTCGCAGCGTTCTCGCCGTCCGGCCACCGACTCTATGTCGCCCGAAAGACTGGCGGCCTCGTCATGCTTGATCGGTTCACCCGCCTGCAGCTGAAGGAATTGCCGAGCATTGGTATTGCCGATGGCCTGCGCCCCGATCGAAGCGGGCGGTGGCTCATCGCCCACAGCAGCGTCGGCGACTCGCTCTGGGTGATCGATGTAACTCGCTGGGCTGTGGCTTGGAGCGGCACTGCGCCGTGGAGCGACGATCTGCCCCAGGTAGTCGACGGCAGGATGCTGCTGATTCGTCGCAAGGCCGACCTGGTCGCGATCGATCTCGCGGACAGCGAGCTGCCGACGCGGGGCGTGCTTGCCGGTGGCGCTGGCGACCTGTACATCATGCTCCCGTGGGTCCCCAAGGCTGCGCCCCCTCCGGGACCCGATGCCATCGCGACTGCAGCCCCCGCCCCCCCGGCCACTCCGCCACCGGCCGGGCCACCGCAATCGGCTGCACCGATTCCGCCAGCCACTGGGGCGACGCCAGGTGCTAACGCCACCGCGTCCATCCCCAATCCAGCGGGCACGATCTACGTGCAGGTCTCTTCGTCGCAGAACGGTGGGTTCGCCCAGGCGCTCGCCAAGCAGCTCAAGGATGGCGGCTTTCCGGCCAAGGTTCTCGACCCGAAAACGAGCGACGAAAGCTACCGGGTGGTGGTCGGTCCGTACGGAACCCGGGACGAGGCGGACGCAGTTGGCAAGCGACTCGGCCGCCCGTATTTCATCCTCACCCCGGGGGCGGGCGACACCTGAGGCGCCCTGCTATCTTTGCGCCTTGTCACGACCGTGTCACGCGAGGCACGGCCAGTTGGTGAACCCCTTACCACCAAGGCGATGAAGCTCACCAAGCTGGAGCTCACCGGTTTCAAATCGTTTGCCGACACCGTAACTCTCTCGTTCGAAGAGGGCGTAACTGCCATCGTCGGGCCGAATGGTTGCGGCAAGTCGAACGTGTCCGACGCGGTTCGCTGGGTACTCGGCGAGCAGTCGGCGCGGCTGTTGCGCGGCGGCAAGATGGAAGACGTGATCTTTCAGGGAGCGGCCACACGACGCCCCGTGAACGTGACCGAAGTCTCGCTGTATCTC
>JANYCP010000164.1 GCA_025360265.1 Gemmatimonadota bacterium | reverse complement strand
ACCACATCCACCGGCCGCCGCATGATGCCGATCCCAGCCGCCTCGAATGCCGCGAACTTCTCCTCGGCTGTCCCCGCCGACCCGGAGATGATCGCGCCAGCGTGACCCATCCGCCGCCCCTTCGGGGCAGTCTGGCCAGCCACAAAGCCGACGACCGGCTTCTTGACGTGCAGCTTGATGTAGTCGGCGGCCTCCTGCTCCGCCGTTCCACCGATCTCGCCGATCATTACGATCGCCTCGGTCTTCGGATCGGCGTTGAACGCCGTCAGCACGTCGATGAAATTGGTCCCGACGATCGGATCGCCACCGATACCGACGCAAGTGCTCTGACCGAAACCGTTGCCGGTGAGATGATGGACGACTTCATAGGTCAGTGTGCCCGAACGGGACACCAAGCCAACGTTGCCCGGCTTGCAGATCGATCCCGGGATGATGCCGACCTTGGCGCCACCAGGCGTGATCAAGCCCGGGCAGTTCGGTCCGATCAAACGAACGCCACGCTCGCGGATGAACGGCATGACCAGGGTCATGTCGAGCACCGGCACGCCTTCGGTGATGCAGACAACAATCGGAATACCGGCGTCGGCTGCTTCCTCGATCGCACCTGCCGCCATGGCTGGAGGCACGTAGATCACTGAACAATTGGCTCCGGTCGCTGCGACGGCCTCAGCCACAGTATTGAAAACCGGCACCTTCCCCTCGAAGGTCTGGCCGCCTTTTCCTGGCGTGACACCGGCCACCACGTTCGTTCCGTATTCGATCATCTGCTTGGCGTGGAACGATCCTTCGCGACCGGTAATGCCCTGCACCACGAGCCGTGTCGTCTTATCAACCCAGATGCTCACGCGGCCTCCTTGGCCAATGCGACAGCCTTGGAAACGGCAGCATCCATGTCGTTCATCGCAGTCATCCCGACGCTGTCGAGAATCTTGAACGCTTCCTTTTCATTGGTACCGGTCAGACGGATCACAATCGGCACATTCACCTTGAACTGTGACGTGGCGGTGACGATGCCCTGTGCCACGTCGTCGGTGCGCGTGATGCCACCGAAGATGTTGAACAGGATCACCTTCACGCTCGGGTCGGCGGTGATGATCTTCAACGCGTTGACAACCTTTTCGGGATTCGACGAGCCACCGATATCCAGAAAGTTTGCCGGTTCGCCGCCGTAATACTTGACGAGATCCATGGTGGCCATCGCGAGGCCGGCGCCATTGACCACACAGCCGACGTTGCCATCGAGCTTGATGAACGTGAGATTTGCCCGACGAGCGGTGACTTCGCTCGGCTCTTCCGCAGACTCGTCGCGCAACACTGCGAGGTCGGGACGGCGGTCGAGCTCGTTGTCATCAATCGTGATCTTCGCGTCGAGTGCCAGCACCTGACCGTCTGGCGTCGTCACGAGCGGATTGATTTCAGCGAGCGAGCAGCCATTCGCCATGAACACCTTGTAGAGCTGGTTCATGATCTTCATGGCGGCACGCGCCTGGCCCCAGTCCTTGTAGAGCGCCAGCGCGAGATGCAATGCCTCGTGCGGCAGCAGGCCAAACCGCGGGTCCACGGCCAGCTTCGTAATCTTCTCAGGCGTCTTCGCCGCGACCTCCTCGATATCGATGCCACCGGCGGGCGACACCATGAACACCGGCCGCTGCGTCGCACGATCCAGGATCAGTCCCACGTAGCTTTCGGTCGCGATCTCGGCGGCCGGCACGACGAGCACCTTGTTGACGACCAGCCCCTTGATCGTCATACCGAGGATTCGGGAGGCGTGCTCCACTGCTTCCGCGGGGCTCGTGGCCAGCTTCACGCCGCCGGCCTTGCCGCGCCCACCAACATGCACCTGCGCCTTCACGACCACCGTACCGCCAATGCGCCGGGCGATCGCCTCGACTTCCGTCGGGGTGACTGCGACATCGCCGTCTGGAAACGGAACGCCAACGGCCTTCAGCAGGTCGCGGGCTTGATATTCATGCAGATTCACGGGCACCTCGAATGGATGAACAACCGGGGCGCAAAGTAGCGCCGCTGCTGGGTGAGCGCCACTAAGGGATCGGTCGCTGCAGGGCTCGCCGAAGATCCTCGAACGCCCGCCCGAACGCCGTCATGTCACCACGACGCAACGCGGTGTCGGCGCGCTGTACTGCGCGACGGGCCGATTCGAGTATGACACTCTCATCAGGGCGGTGCGCAGCGGCGGCGCGATCCAATTCCGTCACGCTTCGCCACGCTTCGGCCACGGTCCGCCCGCCACCCACACGGTCGCCGAGTTCGGTGCTTACCCAGAGCAACGCAGGCGCACCGACCTTCGGCACCGCAAACACCGCCTGCCACGCCACCAGCGATGGGCCGGCATACCAGCGCTGTGCCCGGAACCACACCGAGTCGCCCGTCGCGATCACTGAATCCTTGAGGTGCATGAGTTCGGCACCTCTGCTCCACAACTGCTTGAAGTCGGCTCGATTGTCCGTGAGCTGCACGGTCGGCTCCCGGTGGTCCACTCGGACTCGAGGAACACCGGCGAACCGAGCGGCTGTCACGATTGTCGATACCAGATTCCGCCCCGGCTCTTCCAACGCGACCTGGTGAGCGGGAAGCCGTCCATCCTGCCAGACCGTGGTGATGGCACCGATTTGCGGCGAGAGTGGTCCAGCGTTCCACCCTGGCCCCGCAAGCGCTGGTAGCTGCGCCTGAAACCACTCAGTTCGATACGGGATGCTTCGGGCGATGTCGGCCGGAATTGCGGCCGAACTGGAGATCATCGGCCCGATCACCTTCGTCCATGCAATCGCGAGCGAGTCCGCCGCCGGATCGGTGTAAAACCGCGTCTCGCCACTCGCTGCATCGATCGTGCACAGCACTGCGGGAGTGACTCCAGCCACTCGCCGATCGCGCCAGTGTGAACGGGTTGCCACTGGAAATTCCTCAGTCACCTGCATCCCCTCAACGAGCCAGACGGGTCGCCCCTCAACGAGTACCAGATCGGCCGGCAACCACGAAAGCATCGGCAACACAGCCCCGGCCCGTTCCGCCGGGTCGAGATGCCAGTCGACGTCCGGTAGCGCCTTGGACCCGAGCAGCCCAGGAGCCTGCCTCGCCCAGGCGAGAAGCACTCGCCGAAGTGGACTCGCAGCGTCCACGCCGCGGCTGACTGCGCGCCACTCCGGCGCGGACGGACGGCTCCGAGTGAGGGCCAGACTTGTCCAGACGGGAGCGTTGGGCAGAAAATCGTTCGCCCGGCTCAGCAGGGTTGGCATGCCAGACGTCATCGTGATGCCATCGACCACTGCGAGCACGTCGAGCCGCCCTGAATCGTCGGGCCGTGTGGTGGCAACGAGCCAGGTCGGGTGCGCCTCTCCGGCGATCCCGCGAATCTCGGTCGCGGTCGCGGATTCCAGCATTCCCCCACGTCGTTCGGCAAGTCGACCCAACAACGCTTCGTCCCAGAGGGCCGTTGTCGTCGGCGTCAGTTCGGATTCGTTGACGCCAGGTTCCTGCCTGATCCCCCACGCCAACGCATCAAACCGCCGGATCGCCGTAATCCTGCTGGGCGATGGCGGCCCGCGTTCTGCCAGTGCTGGCACCGCATAACGTTCGGCGAGTGACGCAATGCCGAGCACCAGCCAACCAGCGATCAGCAGGGAGTTTCGGCCGCGCACCGCCCAGAGCAGGCTGAGCAGCGCCGTCGCGAGCGCGATGCCCGATACAATCTGCGCCGCCCGCACGCGGGCCAGGTCACCGGCAAGCGTGAATGAAGAACTCGCGGCGGCGAGGTGGTACGGTTCGAGTCGATATGCCACCGCTATCGTGACAGCAACGAACGCCACCAGTACACCAAGGTGTCGGCGTGCATCCGGGTGCACTACGACAATCCCCTTCTCTCGTCGCAGGGCTCCAATTCCCGAGTAAAGTGCAAAACAGAACGCGAAGCCGAGCACGCCGAGCAATGCGGCGTATCGGTGTAACAGATCCCACGCCGGCAACTGCGCGACGAATATGCCGACGTCGAGGTTAAGGAGCGGATCCAACACGCCGTACGTCACCCCGCGCGACGACATGACGATCGCGTCACGCCAAGTGTGCGCCCCGGCGCCGGTAATGAGTCCGAGCAGTACACCCGACACGACAGCCCCGACGAGCAGCAAGCGGGTCGGGACCGCTTCGCCTAACTGGATGTTGCCGACACGATCCGTGAGCTGCACCGATGCAATGGCGCGAGCCACTATCAACGCCTGCATCACGAACCAGAATGACGCCACGACCACCGCCGCGGCGTCACAGGCCAGTCCAAGCAATTGCCAACGGGTTACGAATGCCGCAGCGGCAGGCGAGATCGTCGCCGCCCACCATCGTTCGGCGAGAAAAGCAGCAGTCCAACGGCCCAGCAGGAGGAGTGCGATGAGCGCGACCGCGGCCGCGACGAACCGGCGCGTGCGGGGCGTCATCGAATCAGCCCTTCACACCCCGCGACGCGAGCCAGTCCATCAGCTCTGCCCGATGCGCATCGCGCGCTTCCGGTGATGTCGCCTCGAACCTGAGCACGAGCACCGGTTGAGTGTTCGACGCGCGCAGCAGCCCCCAGCCATCGGGATAGGTGATTCGCACGCCATCGATCGTGACCACAGGATATCGTGAACTGAAGTACTTCACTGCGTCTTCGACGATGCCGAACTTGAGGGCATCATCGCAGTCCACCCGCAATTCCGGCGTCGCATAGGTCACCGGAAGGTCGGCCAGCAACGGTGCCAGGCCATGTTTGGTCGCCGCGACGATCTCGAGAAGGCGTGCGGCAGCGAAGAGTGCGTCGTCGAAGCCGAACCAGTCTCCGCCGAAAAAGATGTGGCCGCTCATTTCACCGGCGAGCGGCGAATGCTCTTCCTTCATCTTTGCTTCAATTAGCGAGTGGCCCGTCTTCCAGATGACCGGACGTGCGCCCGCCGCGCTCAACGCTTGCGGCAACACTTCGGAACACTTGACGTCGAAAATGACAGCGACACCAGGCCCAAAACGGCGCACCGCATCCCGACCGTACAGCACCAGCAGCTGGTCACCCCAGATCGGGCGCGTGTTTTCGTCGACGGCACCAATGCGGTCGCCGTCACCGTCGAAGGCAATGCCAAGCTCAGCGCCGTGCTTGCGCACCTCGGCCTGAAGCGCCGCCAGGTTCTCTACCACGGTAGGATCGGGATGGTGGTTTGGAAAGGTCCCGTCGCTGGTATCGAACAACGGGATCACCTCGGCGCCCAGATCGCGCAATGTCTGAATCGCAATGAGCGAAGTGACACCGTTGCCGCAATCGACGACCACCTTGACCGAACGAGCCAGCTTGTGCCGCTCGACGATTGCCTGCCGGTAACGGCCGAGCACGGAGTCGTCATGCTCCTCATGGCCGACGCCGCTGACGAACTGCTCCGCTTCGATCCGTGCGCCGAGCGCTGTGATCGCCGCACCGTGCAGCGACTCGCCATCGAGGACAAACTTGAAGCCGTTGAATTCGGGCGGATTGTGCGACCCCGTTACCATCACGCCACCGTCGGTGCCAAGCGCTTGCACCGCGAAGTAGACCGCCGGAGTCGGAACGGTGCCAACACCCACCACGACGCAGCCCGTGGACATGATTCCCTTGCTGAGCGACGCGGCGAACCCGGCGCTGGACGGTCGGTTGTCGCAACCGACGACGAGGCGCGGTGTGCGACCAAGTCGCTCGACCGCCACGGTTCCGTAGGCGCGCCCGAGGTACTCGGCGAACTCGTTCGTCAGCTCCTTGCCAATGATCCCGCGCACATCGTATTCACGAAACACAGACTTCGGGATCTTCACACGGACCTCGACTTTACCGGTTGCCGAGTGGCAGCGCGGATTGACGGAGCTGGACGGCCTTCTGCGTGGCGAAGTTCAGCACAGTGTTCGGCCAGACTCCAAGCAGCAAGATCGCAAAGATACAGATGGCGACGGCGATACGCGCTGGTCGCGGGAATCGAATCGTCTGATGCGCCTGGCGGGTGCGCGTGGGCTTGAGCGTCATCGCCAGCACCACCGGCAGATAATAGCCAATGGAAATCGCACTTCCGACCATCGCGATCACCGGTAGCACCGTCTGCCCTTGATGCAGGGCCGCCGAAAGCAGAAACCACTTTCCGATGAAACCGAAGGTACCGGGAAAGCCAAGCAATGAGAGCATGCAGACGCTGAGTCCCATGGAGGCGAACGGTCGCACCGCGAAGAGGCCTTCAAGGTCGGTGAGCAGTACCGTGCGTGCGCCAGCGCGTTCGATCGATGCGAGGATGCCGAACGCCGCGATCGTCGTGATGCTGTAGGCAAGGAGGTACACCAGGACCGCGGCGGTTCCCTCATCCGAGTGTGCCCACAGCGCGAGGAAGAGGTAGCCTGCGTGCGCGATCGCGCTGTACGCCAGCATCCGCTTCATCGATGTTTGCGACAGCGCGCTCAGGTTGCCGATCAGAATCGTGACGACTGCGAGTCCGAATACGACCGGACGCCAGAGCTCCACCATCGCCGGGAACACTTCTGACAACACGCGCGCCAGTGCGAGAAACGCCGCCGCCTTGATGCCGCTCGCCATGAACGCGGTGATCGGTGTCGGTGCACCTTCGTACACGTCGGGTGCCCATGCATGGAACGGCACGGCCGCAACCTTGAACGCGAAACCAATCAGGATCATCCCCATGCCCAGCTTCGCCATGAGCGTGGGCGGCGTTGCGGCGAACTGTGCGCCGATCAATCCGAAATTGAACTGCCCGGTTGCACCGTATGTCAGGGCGATTCCGTACAGGAGGAAGCCCGAGGCAAACGCGCCAATCAGGAAGTATTTAAGGGCTGCTTCTGCCGATGCCCGACGCGTCCGGTCGAAACCCGCCAGGATGTAGACCGAGATCGACATCACCTCGAGCCCGAGGAAGAGCGTGATCAGGTCGGCCGCACCGGCCAGCAGCATCATGCCAACCGTCGCGAGCATCAGCAACGGATAGTACTCGGGCGCCAGGATGCCCTGCCGGATCAACCAGCGTACTGACAGGATGGTGACCGCACCGGCAATCCAGAGCAGCAGCGCATCACTGGCAAACCGGAATCCATCGAGCGCGATCATGAACGACAACCCGTCGGCGTGCGCACCCCGCCACGCGAGCCATCCGGTCGCGGCCACCGCCGAGATGTAGCCCAACAACGACAGCGCGCCGGCGGTACGCATGTCGTAGCCATCGCGATGCCGCCATGCGACAAACAAGAGCACCACCAGTGCCCAGAAGGTCAGCAGGATCTCAGGCAGCAACGCAAGCGTCGCTCCGCCGGGTGAGGAAAGGTCGATCCCCATCAGCGATGCACCTCAGGATCAGCCAGCGCCGGCTTGGGCAACACTGGCTGGATCATCTCGATGTACGCGTGCGCGGCACCAGACGTCCGCTTGAGCAGTGGCGCCGGATAGAGGCCCACCCAGATCATCGCCACGATCAATGGCACGATCACGGCGAGTTCGCGCAGGTTCAGGTCGCCGATTCCCTCATTCAGCGGATTGGTCAGCCGATTGAAGAAGACCCGCTGCGTCGACCAGAGCATGTACCCGGCCGAGAAGACCACGACGGTAGACGCCGCGCCGACCAGCCATGGGTAGCGACCAAATGATCCGATCAGCACGAGGAACTCGCCGACGAAACCATTCAGCCCGGGCAAGCCAATCGAAGAGAACGCCGTGATGACGAACGCGGTAGCCAGCATCGGCGTGATGCGGGCCAGGCCGCCGTAGTCGGTGATCTTTCGCGTGTGTCGACGTTCGTAGAGCATGCCGATCATGAAGAAGAGGGCACCTGTCGACAATCCATGTGACACCATCACCATGATGGCGCCTTGCACGCTCTCCACCGTACTCCCCCAGATCCCCAGCATCACGAAGCCGAGGTGGCTCACCGAGGAGTACGCGATCAATCGCTTGAGATCGGGTTGCACCATTGCAACAAGCGCCGCGTAGATGATTCCGATTACCGCGAGGGTGGCCATCACCATGCCAGTGGTCTTCGACAAGGCAAACATCGGAAAGAATGGAATGGCGAACCGGAGAAACCCGTAGGTGCCCATCTTGAGCAGGATCACGGCGAGGTCGACCGAGCCAGCGGTCGGCGCCTCGGTGTGCGCATCCGGCAACCAGGTGTGGAACGGGAAGAGCGGCACCTTGACGGCGAATGCCAGCGCGAAGGCGGTGAAGAGCCATGCGCCCCAGGGCCGCAGCAGCTCGGCGTGGTCCAGCAGATTGCTGTAGGCGAACGACGTGACGCCGGTTGTCTTCGCAACCACGGCCACCATCCAGATGATCGCCACCAGCATCATGAACGAGCCGACGAAGGTATAGATCACGAACTTTGTCGCGGCATACAGTCGGTTGGCGCTTCCCCAGATTCCGATCATGAAATACATCGGGATCAGGAGCATTTCCCAGAACATGTAGAACAGGAAGAGGTCGGTCGCGACGAAGACGCCGAGCATGCCGGTATTCAACGCCATGATGAGCGCATAGAAACCACGCTGCTTCTGGTCGATCCCGCGCCAGCTGCTCCACACCACCAACGGGAGCATGATCACCGACAACAACACCATGAGCACCGACAACCCGTCAATCCCGACCCGGTAACCGATGCCGAATCCCTGCACCCAGCTGATGTCTGTGACGAACTGCATTCCCGAACGAGAGGAATCGTAGGCCCACCAGAGCCCGATGCCGACCACGAGTTCCGTCAACGCGACGCCGAACGCGATGTAACGCGCCGACTTGACCGGTGAGAACAGGATTGCAGGAATGGCCAGGATCGGCAGGCCGAGCAACACATGAATCACCCAATGCTCGTAGCCGATGGACGAGAGGAAATCTGCCATTGGCTACCTCACCAGCGTGCGAAGAATGAGCACTGCGCCCACAGCAAACATGGTCACGTAGAATGCCACCTGTCCGTTTTGGAGTCGCGATCCAAGCCAGCCGAGCCCTTCGGCGAGGCGCGCCGTGCCGCCCACGCCGATCCGGTCGATGAGGAACGCGTCAACCGTCTGCCAGAGCGCGCGCCGCGACAGCCACATCGTCGGATCGACGATCAGGCGGTGATACACTTCATCCACGTAGTACTTGTGGTAGAGCAAGCTCCAGATTCCCCGCTCTTCCGGCGCGTGCTCCGGCGTTACGATGCTTGAGCGCGTCGTCAGTACATACCCACCAACCAAGCCGGTCACCGCGGCAACGATGGCGAGGGCGATAAGCGTTGTTTCCATGCCGGACGGAATTTCCGGCGTCGGCGTCACCATCATCATTGCCACCTGCACGACGGGCGCCAGCCAGTGCTCCAACCAGCTGGAACCACCGGCAAAGTGCGGCAGGTTGATCAGGCCGCCACCGATCGTGAGAATCGCAAGAATCACGAGCGGCCCCGTCATCACCCACGGCGCCTCATGCAAATGCTCGGCTGACTTCTCGCCGCCACGATACTTGCCGAAAAACGTCATCGCCACGAGGCGTGACATGTAGAATGCGGTCATCAGTGCTGCGGCGAGCCCGAGCGCCCAGCAGACGTAGTAGATCGGATGCTCGCTCCCGCGGGCAAAGGCCGCGCCGAGAATTTCATCCTTGGAGAAGAAGCCGGCAAACGGTGGTACGCCGGCAATCGCCAGAGTCGCAATTCCCATCAGGGCGAACGTCCATGGCATCGCACGACGGAGGCCGCCCATGTTGCGCATGTCCTGCGGATCAGCGTGTGAGTGCGCATGATGCAATGCATGGTGCATGGCGTGGATCACGCTACCGGCGCCGAGGAAGAGGAGCGCCTTGAAGAAGGCGTGGGTAATGAGATGGAAGATGCCGCTGGCAAATGCTGTCGTGCCCACGCCAAGGAACATGTATCCCAGCTGTGAAACCGTGGAGTACGCCAGGACCTTCTTGATATCGTATTGTCGCAAGCCGATCGTCGCTGCAAAGAATGCCGTAAGCGCTCCGACCACCGCGACCACTTCGAGCGCAACCGGTGCCAGCGTGAAGACCGCTGCCGTCCGCACCACGAGGAACACGCCGGCGGTGACCATCGTCGCGGCATGGATGAGCGCCGAGACTGGCGTCGGACCAGCCATCGCGTCCGGCAGCCAGACATACAACGGAATCTGCGCCGACTTGCCGGTGCAGCCGAGAAAGAGAAAAAGGGCCACCAGCAATGGCATCGTGCTGCCGCGAGACCAGTGCGCCCCGCCTTGCATCATGATGCCGGTGAAATCGAGCGTGCCAAGCGACCACCAGATCAGGAACATCGCGATCAGTACGCCAAAATCACCGATACGATTGGCCAGGAACGCCTTCTTGCCGGCGTTCGAGTTGGCATCCACCTCATACCAGAAGCCGATCAGCAAGTACGAGCAGAGCCCGACCCCTTCCCACCCAATGAACGACACCGGCAGGGACGCGCCGAGCACCAGCACCAGCATGAAGACTATGAAGAGGTTGAGGTAGGCGAAGTAGCGCGCGTAGCCGGGATCGCTCCGCATGTAGCCGACAGAGAAGAGGTGGATCAGTCCGCCCACACCGGTAATGACCAGCAGCATGACCGAGGAGAGATGATCTACCTGAAACGCGAGGTCGATCGAAAGGCGATCGGTGACTGGCATCCAGTGCCACAGTACGACCGAATACGACGCCACCGGGCTCTGCTGCAGTTCCCGGAACACGGCGAGCGCCACCGCGAAGGCAGCCGCCATGACCCCAACGCCGACAATCGACACCGCGGTCTTGGCCATCGGGCGTCGAAACGCCAGCGCCGCGTTAATGACCGCGCCCAGGAGCGGGAAAAGCACGGCGAGCCACACCAGTTGAATCACGCGTCAGCCCTTGAGCAGGTTGATGTGGGCCAAGTCGACCGATTGCGTATGCCGGAAGATCGCGAGGATAATCGCGAGGCCTACGGCAGCCTCCGCCGCCGCCACGGTCATCACAAAGAACACCATGATCTGGCCGCTGACCCCATGCAACTGCGCGAACGCGATAAACGTGAGATTCACCGCGTTAAGCATCAACTCGACGCACATGAACACCACGATCGCATTGCGGCGCACCAGCACGCCCGCCACGCCAAGCACGAACAGGATAGCCGACACCACGAGCGTCGGTCCCAGCAGCAATCGAGTATCCATTAGAGCTTCCTCTTGGCGAGGACGACCGCACCAATCACTGCGACAAGCAGCAAGACCGATGTGATCTCAAACGGAATCAGGTACGCCTGAAAGAGCGGCTGTGCGATGTGGCCAACAGCGCCCTGCGCAACCGCCAACGCGGAATCCTCCCGCGGGAAGACCAGGTTCGAATTCACCGCGCCAGGCAGGTTGGAGATTTCCCGAGCCAGCCGGTCCGACGTGTAATTGCGGAGCGGCAGCAGCGTGGCACCCAGCACCGCCGCGAGACCGAGTCCCAGCATCCAGACCGGCCACCGCTTCCAGTCGTGCGGCACCACTTCGAGATTCAGCAGCATGATGACGAACAGGAAGAGCACCATCACCGCGCCGGCGTAGACGAGCACCTGGATCGCCGCAATGAATTGCGCATTCAGGATGACAAAGATTGCAGCCAGCGCAAACATCGTTGACACCAACCAGAGTGCCGACGTGAGGGCGTTGCTCCGCGTGATGCACAATAGCGCGGAAGCCACCGCCCAGGCGGCGAATACATAGAACACCACGGCGGTGACGTTCACCTCACTGGCCCCGCGGATCGGCAGGATCCCAAAGCGTCGAGACCGGATGTGTCTGCGCCTGGAGCCGCTCGAGGTCGTACACGAAACGATCGCGCGAGTACTCGGCATTCTCGTAATGCACGCCGACGTGAATGGCTTCCTCCGGACAGACTTCCTGGCAATAGCCGCAGAAGACGCAGCGGAACTCGTCGATTTCGTAGATCAGCGGGTAGCGATGGCCCTTTTCATCTTCGCCCGGGACGAGCTTGATGCAGTTGGCCGGACAGACCTGCGGGCAGAGCCCGCACGCAACGCACTTCGAACGTCCCTGTTCGTCAGTCATCATCCGATGGGTGCCGCGCCACCGGGTGGCGATCCGCCAATCATCAGTGCTCTTCGCCTCCGGATACTCCATCGTGACCCGGGCCTGAAACATGTGCTTGAACGTGAGCGCCATCCCTTTGAGCGTCGCGCGGATATACGACACCTCATCCGACGGTCGCTTCATCACCTTCACGCCGATCGCCATTAGTTCCCTCGTCCGGAGGCGGCAGCAGATCGCGCACGCGGCGCAATGCCGCGCACCACGCGGCCACTATCCAGTACCCAGAAGACCAGCCAGCCAAGCACCAGGTTGAGCACGAACAGCGACAGTCCTTCGGCCCGAGGATCTGTCCAGCCAAAACCGTGTTCGATCACCTGGATCGCGATGGCGATCACCATGATGTAGCCGAGCGACAACGGCAGCAGAATCTTCCAGCCCACTGCCATCAACTGGTCGTACCGGAAACGCGGCAGCGTCCAGCGAATCCACATCACGAAAAAGATCCAGAAGAACATTTTCGCGAAGAAGAACCCGTGCGTCACGATCGTCTGCAACAAGCCACCCCGTTCGTCCCAATGCGTGAACGGAATGTCCCAGCCGCCGAAGAAGAGCGTCGCCACCATCGCCGCGACCGTGACGATATGTGCGTACTCGGCAATCATGAACAAGGAAAACTTCATCGCGCTGTACTCGGCGTGATACCCGGCCACCAGCTCGGACTCTGCCTCGGGCAGGTCGAACGGCAGGCGATTCGTCTCGGCAAATCCAGAAATCAGGAAGACGAAGAACGAGAGAAAGAGGGGCATGATGAACCAGAGCCCCTGTTGCTGCCTGGCGATGATATCACTGAATGACGCATTGCCTGAGATGAGCAAGAGCGGAATCAGTGACAATCCCATCGCCACTTCGTAGGAGATGAGTTGTGCGCTAGCACGCAGCCCCCCGATCAGCGAGTACTTGCTGTTCGACGACCAGCCGGCGAGCGCGATGCCGTATACACCGAGCGACGAGAAGGCCAGGATGAAGACGAAGCCGATCGGTAGGTCCGCCACGGCAATCGGCATCAGGCCGTGATAGGCGACACGGCCAATCAGCGGGAGCACAGTATCGAAATCCACCGGCAACGGTGCTGCGAGCGGAATTACGGCAATCAGCATCACCGCCGGAATGAACGACAACGCCGGCGCGAGGAGGAAAAGGAAACTGTTCGCCGAAACCGGCCGGGTCTCTTCCTTGATGAAATTCTTGATACCGTCAGCAGCCGGCTGCAGGATCCCCATTGGGCCGACACGATTCGGGCCTGGGCGGTTCTGCATCCAGCCGGCGACCTTGCGCTCCATCAGCGTGAGGAGTGCCACGCCGACCATCACCATTGAAAAGACGGCGATCATCTTCACCACGGCGAGCAGCAGGAATCCCTTTTCCAATGGACTCATCGTGCCGCCCCGGCAGGACTGGTGGCGACCACGCGACCGCCGAGGCCGAGATCGCGATACGTCAGCCCATCGAACGGTGCGAGCGAGCCGAATGCCTCGGAGGCTGTGCCTGGGGCCCTGCGGCCCTCGCCCCCGCGGCGCCAAACCTGCGACGCCACCCACCATGCCGACCGGGCCATCCCTGGAGCGGACTTTGCCGGAAGGAATCGTTGCGCCCGGTTGTCGCGGTTGACGAAGACGCCCTGCTCTTCTGCCATTGTCGCGATCGGCACCACGAAGTCGGCATGTGCGAGGCGCGGTTCGACTGCGGTAGCGAAATGGATGAGGTGTGTCGCGCCCGACAAGGCAGCGATATCGGCGTCGTCAAGTTCGGCGTCGAGCACGATCACGAGTTCGGCGCCCTTCACTGCGTTGATGGCAGCCAACCAATCCGTTGACACACCGAGCATTCGCGCGCCATCGAGATTCGGCGCTCGCTCAGCACGCAGTGCGAGGTTCGGAATCGCACCGATCGGGGCCTCTGGTCCAATTGGCACCTTGATCGCTGCCGCGCGCACGTTATTCCCGGCCAGTCGCATCGTCCAACCAAGCGCTTCACACGGAGCGCGCCCACTTGCGAGCAAGACGACCGATCCGTCGCTCGCGCGGATGAGCGCTGCCATTTCATCCAGCGCGGTATCCCAGTCACAGGCGTGCAACTTCCCGCCATCCTGGTGCAATGGTGCCTCGACCCGATCGCCGCGATTCATCCAGCGGTAGTCGGCGCGCCCGGCATCGCACATGAAATGGCGATTGACATCGAGATTCGGCCGCGGCCGCAACCGCACCACCGTACTGTCCCGGGTGTCGACCGTCATGTTGCAGCCCTGCGTACACCCCGGGCAAACCGAGGCGGTCTTGTCGAGATCCCAGGCGCGGGCGCGGTGCAGGAAATCCTTCGAGATCAACGACCCGACCGGACATAGGTCGACGACGTTGCCTGACCACGGATGCTCGAGTTTGTGCGCCGGCTCCATTCCGATGTAGGAACGGTCGCCGCGCTGGTACACCTCAAGCACGCCGTCCTGCGCTACGTCTTCCATGAAGCGGACGCAGCGCGTGCAGAGGATGCAGCGATTCGGAACATAGAGCACGTCGGTGCCGAAATCCTCAACCGGTGCGTAGCGCTTGGGGTAATCGTCGTACCGACTTCCCGAACGCCCTTCCTGGAAGACGAAGTCCTGCAACTCGCACTCACCAGCCTGATCGCAGATTGGGCAATCGAGCGGATGATTGATCAGCAGGAATTCCAGCACGCCCTGGCGGGCGCTTTTGGCGGCCGGCGAATTGATATGCACCACCTGTCCCTCAGCCACGGCCGTCACGCATGATGGCATCAGCTTCGGCGCCTTCTCAACTTCGACGAGGCACATGCGGCAGACGGCCGGCGACGGCAGCGAGGGGTGATAGCAGTAGTGCGGCACGAGCACGCCGGCCTGTTTCGCCGCTTCAATGATCATGGTGCCTTCGGGCACCTGGAGCGGCAGGCCGTCGATCGTGACCGACACCAGTTCGTCGCTCATGACGTCACACTCCCGCCGTCTTCAACGGGCGCTCAACATTGAGGTGTCGATCGAAGTCGGGCCGAAACTTCTGGATGCCGCTCACCACTGGCGCCGCGCAGGAATCACTCAGCACGCAGATCGTCTTGCCCGTCATGTTCTCCGCGAGGTCGAGCAACAGCCCCAGATCCGATTCCTTGCCCTCGCCGGCGAGCATCCGCTCGAGAATTCGCGCCGTCCACGCGGTCCCTTCGCGACAGTTGGTGCACTGCGCGCAGCTTTCGTGGGCGTAAAACTTCGCCAGGCGCATCGCGACATGCACGATGTCCGTCGTGTCGTCCATCACAATCATGCCGCCCGAACCGAGCATCGACCCGTTCGCGACGATCCCTTCATAGTCGGTAGGGCAGTTCTCGACCTCTTCGGGCGTCATGATCGGAACTGATGAACCGCCGGGAATAACTGCCTTGAGCGTGCGCCCTGGTCGCATGCCCCCGCAGAGATCGTAAATCAATTCCTTCATCGGCAGCCCCATGGTGATCTCGTAGGTGCCGGGCCGTTGCACGTGGCCGCACACCGAGATCAGCTTGGTACCAGTGCTTTTGGGGCTTGAGAGCGAGAGCTTGGCGTACCACGCCGCGCCCTGATTGATGATCGCTGGCACCGCCGCCAGCGTTTCGACGTTGTTGATCGTGGTCGGCTTGCCGAACAATCCGGCGACCGCAGGAAACGGCGGCTTGATGCGGGGATTGCCGCGGCGCCCCTCGATCGAGTTCATCATCGCGGTCTCTTCACCGCAGATGTATGCACCAGCACCACGATGCACCACGATATCGATCCGCCGGCCGGAGCCGAAGGCATTGGCCCCGAGCACACCGTTGGCATATGCCTCATCGACCGCGCGCTGGAGGATGTGGTATGGCTCGGTGAATTCGCCGCGAATGTAGATGTAGCAAGTCTCCGCACGGATCGCGAGCTGGGCAATCGCGCAGCCTTCGATCAGTGCGTGCGGCGTCCAACGGAGGATCTCGCGGTCCTTGAAGGTGCCCGGTTCCGACTCGTCGGCATTGCAGCAGAGGTAGTGCGGTTTGCCGTCTTCCTTCGGCATGAACGACCACTTGAGGCCGGTCGGGAATCCAGCGCCGCCGCGCCCACGCAGCCCCGAAGCCTTGACTTCGCTCGTAATGTCATCGGGCGCCATCGTGAGTGCTTTCTTCAGCGCAACGTAGCCGCCGCGCTCAACCCATCCAGCGTAGGGGCGTGCCTCAACCTCGCCGAAGTGCTTCGACAGCACCGGCGTTTCCTTTGGATGAATCGGGTGCGGATATCCCATCAGATGTATCGCGCCAGGATGGCGGGCACCCTGTCGACGGTGACATTCTCAATGAAGTCATCGTCAATCAGGATTGGCGTCGGAAATCCGCACGCACCGAGGCACTCGACTTCAATCACCGTGAATCGGCCATCCGGACTGGTGGCACCAAGATCTCCGCAGCCTGTTTCCTTGACGAGCGCACGCGCCACATCCTCGGCGCCGCAAATGCCGCATGGCGAAGTCGTACAGACCTGGATAAAATGGCGGCCCACCGGGTGCGTGTGGTACATCGTGTAGAACGTGACCACGCCACGCACGTACGCCGATGTCAGGCCGAGTGTCTCGGCGACCTCGGCCACGCTGCCATCGGAGATCCAGCCGCGCGCTTCCTGGATCATCCACAGGGCCGGCAGCAACAACGACCGCTTGTCGGGATACTTGGGATAGAGCGCTTCGAGCTTGGCCAGGACGGCACCAGCGAACACCGTTTCATGCGCTGCGGTCTCGTGCGTGCTCACCGATCGATTTCTCCCATCACGATATCCACGCTCGCATTGATTGCGATCACGTCCGAGAGGAGGGCACCGTCGCACAGCTTCGGCAGGGCCGCGAGATTGAGAAACGACGGCGGGCGAATCCGCCAGCGCGCAGGCTTCGCTGTCCCGTCCGATACCAGGTAGTAGCCCAACTCGCCCTTCGGGTTTTCGACGCCAAAGTACACCTCTCCCACCGGCGGAGAAATGCCTTCCATCACTTGCTTGAAGTGGAAGATCATCGCTTCCATGTCGCTCATGGAGCGCGATTTTGGCGGCAGCGAGATACGCGGGTCAGCCACATTGATTGGGCCCGGCTTCAGCTTGGCCAGCGCCTGGTCGAGGATTCGCACCGACTGGTGCATCTCTTCGAGTCGGACGCGATAGCGATCGTAGATGTCGCCGTGCTCGCCCACCGGCACATCGAAGTCGAATTCGTCGTAGCCGAGGTATGGCCGGTCCTTGCGGACATCGTAGGCCACGCCACTGGCGCGCAACATCGGCCCGGACAGCGAGTAGTTGATCGCGTCCTCGGCGCTCATGACGCCAACACCCTGGGTACGGCCGCACCAGATCGCGTTCCGGGTGAACATCGTGTCGACTTCGCGCAGCGTCAGCGGAAATGTCCGGACGAATTCCTGCAGGCCGGCTTCCCATCCGTCCGGGACGTCGGCCATCATGCCGCCGATGCGCGACACCGACGTGGTCAGCCGGGCGCCGGTCCACGCTTCCTGCAAATTGTAGATCCGTTCCCGCTGTTCAAACATCCAGAGGAACGGCGTGAACGCTCCGAGATCGATGCCGGTGGTTCCCGCCCAGACCAGGTGGGAAATGATCCGACTCATTTCACAGGCGATGACGCGAAGCAGGCGACAACGCTCGGTGATCTCGATTCCCATCAGCGCTTCAGCGGCCAAGGCGAAGGCCACGTTGTTGGCCATCGGCGAGAGGTAGTCGGTACGATCAGTGAGCGGGATGATCTGGTTGTAGAATCGATATTCGCCGAGTTTCTCGAATCCGGAATGCAGATAGCCGATGTGCGGAATGACACGCTTCACGGCTTCGCCTTCGAGTTCCACGACGAGGCGAAGCACGCCATGCGTGGCCGGATGCTGCGGGCCGATGTTGACCAGCATGTGCTCGGCGCCGAAGTCGTCGTTGACTGACTCGCTGGGGCGACGCGAGACGCCCAGCGGGACGTTGCGCACCTGCCCTCGTGCATCGAGCGTCGGCGTCGACAGCTCCATCTCGATCGTCCGCGGCGTCACGGCAAAACCTTCCCGGCCTTGGCGAGTCGTTCGCGAACGTCGAGCGGAAGTTCGTGATACGCTTCGGCGATCGACAGTTCCTCCAACGAGTAGTACGCCTCGGGATTTGCTTCCAGCGCCTGGCGGGTCTGTTCAGAGCGAGACCAGTGCCCACGCAACGGAAACGACTTCCGGAGCGGGAAGCCTTCGGCGTAGCCCTCCCACATCAGAATCCGGCGCAGGTCCGGGTGTCCTTTGAACTTCACGCCGAACATGTCCCATGCCTCGCGCTCGAGCCAGTCGGCGCCGGCCCAGAGATCAATCACCGAGCGCACGACCAGCGGACCGTCAGGATTCAGGCCGATCTTGACGCGCAGGTCGACCTTGCGGTTGAGCGAGCGCAGCTGGTAGACCACTTCGAGTTCGCGTTCCGCGTCGCGATGCTCAACGCAGGTAATGTCGGTGAGGTAGTTGAATTGTTGCGCGGGATCCTCTTGCAACCACCGCAGAATCTCATGCGCCTTGTCATTGGATACGTACACGACGTCCTGCCCGCACACCACGTGCGAGCGAATGACGTCCTTCGGAAACCTGGCGCGCAGCGCGCCAACGGTATCCGCAGCGCTCACGCCGATCTCGTCTGATGCACGGAATTGCCGAACGGCTCGGAGATCTCGTCGATATGCTCGGGGCGCCGGAACAACCCGTCGGGCCCGACCAACTGTTCAACTCGCAGCGACGGATCGGCCATGGTCTCACCCATGATCTTCTTCTGCAGCAACATGATGCCGTACAGCAGCCCCTCGGGCCGCGGCGGACAGCCGGGGACATAGACGTCGACGGGAATGATCGTGTCGATACCCTGCACCATGGCGTAGTTGTCAAAGATGCCGCCGCTCGAGGCGCAGGCACCCATCGAAATCGCCCACTTCGGTTGTGGCATCTGGTCCCAGATCCGGCGGATGACTGGCGCCAGCTTGAATGGCAGGCGGCCAGCACAGATCAGGACGTCGGCCTGTCGCGGCGAGAAGCTCATCCGCTCCATGCCGAACCGCGCGATATCGAAACGGGCGGCAGCGGTCGCCATGAATTCAATAGCACAGCAGGCTGTGCCAAACGGCATCGGCCACAGCGAATTGGCTCGACCCCAATTGGCGAGAAAATCGAGGCGCGTGGTGACCCAGTTGGGCGAAATGCTCTCGTGGGTCGTGTTGCGGTCGATCGGCAGCGGGCTCAATCCCATTGCAATGCTCCCCGCTTCCAGATGTAGATGTAGCCCACGCCCAGCACGATCACGAAGGTCAACATTTCGAGTAGCAGGACCCCGCTCATCTCCTTGACCTGCTGAAACGCTACCGCCCATGGGATCATGTACACAGTTTCGATGTCGAACACGATGAACAGCATCGCCACCAGATAGAACTTGACCGAAAAACGTTCGCGGGCGTCGCCGATAACCGGCATTCCCGACTCGTATGCAGCGCGTTTGGTGGCCGTGGGACGGTATGACGACAGAAACGTGGACGCCGCAATGATCAGGACCGCGTTGGCGACCACGAAGAGGAGCAGCAGGAGGATCGGAATGTAGGGCTGCAGCATCGGGGTGGCCGCCTCGTGAAATATTTCACAACCCGGGTGAATTGTACCGGATTTGGGTGGTTATTTCAACGAGGAGGCATGGGGCATGGGGCGTGGGCCATAGGTAAGCGCCGCACAATCCCATGCCCCAAGCCCGATACCCGATGCCCCTCTATATTCCGCCCCCATGTCCATCAAATCCGACCGCTGGATTCGCCGCATGGCGACCGAACACGGCATGATCGAGCCATTCACCGACGGCCAGGTGCGCGAAGGCGGCATCTCCTACGGTGTCTCGTCCTACGGCTATGACATGCGGGTGGCTGACGAGTTCAAGATCTTCACCAACGTGCTGTCCGCCGTGGTCGATCCCAAAAACTTCGACGCCAAGAGCTTTGTCGAGTTCCAGGGCGACGTCTGCGTCGTGCCGCCGAACTCGTTTGCGCTGGCGCGCTCGGTGGAGTACTTCCGGATTCCCCGGAACGTCCTCACGATCTGTGTCGGAAAGTCGACCTACGCCCGCTGTGGCATCATTACCAACGTGACGCCGTTCGAGCCGGAGTGGGAGGGCCACGTGACGCTGGAAATCAGCAACACGACGCCGCTCCCCGCGCGGATCTATGCCAACGAGGGGATCTGTCAGGTGCT
>JANYCP010000153.1 GCA_025360265.1 Gemmatimonadota bacterium | reverse complement strand
TGAAGTGGGGACGCCCAGTGGAAGAGATGCTCTTCCCCGGCGCGCTTCCGGGCATCAAGTTCGCGCTTGGCGAAAACGTCACGCAGAAAAACAACACGCCGCAGCCGAACACGCCGCGCCGCTATCCGGAATCGCGGATGGGCCAGGAGGAAGTGATTCGCGACGCCTTCACGCGCGCGCAGGACTACAAGGCCGAGTGGGACGAGTACAATGCCAAGGTGACGAAGGGCGACAAGGCGGTCATTGCGCCGCGCCGCGATCTCGAGCTCGAACCGTTCGTCGAGATACTGGAAGGGAAGCGCCTGATCCACTCGCACTCGTATCGTGCCGACGAAATGCTGATGTTGCTCGAGTTGTCCGATGAATTCCATTTTCACGTGCAGACGCTTCAGCATGGCCTCGAGGGCTACAAGATCGCATCCGAGATTGCCAAGCGCGGCACCGGGCTCTCGACCTTCGCCGATTCATGGGGCTACAAGATCGAGGCATATGATGCCATTCCATACAACGTCGCGATCCTGATGCGACATGGTGTCGTTGCGACGGTCAACTCGGACGACGACGGCCGCGCACGCCGGCTCAACGTCGATGCCGCCAAGATGATCCGGTTCGGCGGCCTGACCGAGGATGAAGCGCTCAAGACAATCACTTACAATGGCGCCATCCAGCTCGGCATCGAGAAGAAAGTTGGCTCGATCGAAACCGGAAAGGACGCGGATGTAGTGATCTGGACAGGGAACCCGCTCAGTGTGTATTCGCGTGTCGAAACGACGTTCATCGACGGCGAAATCTTCTTCGATCGTCAGAAGGACATCGCGATGCGCGACGCACTTGCCAAGGAACGCACTGACCTTGAGAAAGAAGATGCCGCGATGAACCCGGCTCCTGCCGGTCGCGGCGGCCGGGGCGGCGCAGCTCCAGGAGGGAACCGCAAATGACACACCGCATTCGACTTGTCGCGACGCTGATTGCAGCTGGCTTGCTGCCATCCGCGGTTCAGGCGCAGCTTGGTTCGTACAATCCGCGCCCCGGAGCGCAGGGCACCTTTGCCATCCGCAACGGCCATATCTATCCCGTGAATGGTCCTGACATTGCTAATGGGACCGTCATCATCAGTGGTGGCAAGATCACCGCGGTTGGTGCCAACGTCGCAGTGCCGAACGGTGCGACCGTAATCGACGCATCGGGCCTCTCGGTATTCCCGGGCATGATGGAGACGTCAAACTCGGTTGGTCTGGCCGAAATCACCGAAGGCGCCAACGCCACGGTGGACAACAGCGAGGTTGGTCGACTCAACCCGAACATGCACGCATTCTGGGCCTTCGATCCGCACAGTGCGTATGTGGGTGTGTCGCGGTTTGTTGGGATCACGCACATCGTGACCGCGCCAACCGGGAGCCTGATTTCCGGGTCGGCGGCGCTGATGAATCTGGCCGGTGATACGCCGCCGCAGATGGCGGTGGTGCAAAATATCGCCATGACGATGTCGTTGCCCGGTGGTGGTGGTCGCGGTGGGCGGGGCGGTGGTGGCGGTGCGGCTGCGCCTGGCGCGACACCTGCAACTGGTGCAACTCCGATCGACTCGATCAAGACCATCCTGCGGGATGCCAGCGCCTATGCCAATTCATTCGCGGCATACAACAAGGACAAGACGCTGCCACGCCCGAAGCACGATCTGGCGCTCGACGCACTGCTCCCAGTGATCAATGGCACGATGCCGGTGATGTTCCCCGCCGATAACATGGCGGCGATCCGCGAAGTTGTTGCGTTTGCCGAAGAGATGAAGCTCAAGCCGATCATCATGGGCGGGCGCGATGCGTGGCGGATGACCGACGATCTCAAGCAGCACAACGTGCCAGTGATCATCACGAGCGTGCTCTCGCTGCCGTCGGGTGCCGATGATCCCTACGACCTGAATTACGCTGCGCCGGGGAAGCTCGCGGCTGCGGGAGTGAAGTTCGCGATTGCCGCCGGTGAACCGAACCCGGACATCCGCAATCTGCCGTTCGTGGCGGGAATGGCCTCGGCGTTCGGCCTCAGCCGGGAAGATGCGCTCAGGTCAGTGACACTCTGGCCTGCCCAGATTTTCGGCGTGGGCGACAAGCTCGGCAGCATCGAGGTCGGCAAGATCGCGAATATCGTCGTGAGTGACGGCGACATGCTCGAGGCGCGAACCAACACGAAATACCTGTTTATCGATGGACGGCCGGTGCCGCTCGATAACAAGCACCTGACGCTGTACAACCAGTTCAAGGATCGGCCCTAGACCGGAACCTCAATCGACGGGCTGAGTGGCGTAAACGTCACCGGCCCGTTTTCCGTCATGTGCCAGCAATCCTCCAGGCGAATTCCGAACTCGCCGTAGATCGCAATCATCGGCTCGTCGCTGAAGCACATGCCCGGCATGAGCGGCTGCTTGTTTCCCTTCACGAGGTTTGGCGCCTCGTGGCCGTCCATGCCGATGCCGTGTCCGGTGCGATGTGGCAGGCCAGGGACCTTGTATCCCGGTCCAAAGCCGGCGTCGGTGATGACCTTTCTCGCCGCCGCGTCGATCGCTTCGCATGGCACGCCAACCTTGGCGGCGTCGAGCGCCGCCTGTTGTGCACGCTTCTCAAGATCCCATACCTGGCGCTGTCTCGCAGTCGGCGTGCCGAACACTGTCGTCCGTGTGATGTCGGAGACGTACCCTTCGAGGGTGATGCCATCGTCAAGCAGCACCACGTCGCCTTCCTTGAGCTTTTGTGGTGTCTTGCTGCCATGCGGATAGGCGGAGTATTCGCCGAATTGCGGCGTGGCCCGATGGTTCGGCACACCAAGTGCGCGATACGCCGCGGCGACATTGACACCGAGCTCGTCCTGCGTCATTCCAGCTTTCATTGTCGCGAACGCCGCCTTCATCGCGGCCAGGGTGATCTCGTTTGCCTTCTGCAGGATCGCGAGTTCTGCTGGTGACTTGATCATCCGGCAGCCCACAGTCACTGCGTCGGCGATGCGCAATTCCGCCGCAGGTGAAGCAGTGCGGATGTAGTCGGCGAGGAAGAAGCGAGCGCGCTGCTCGATGCCGATGCGCTTGGTGGCGAGACCGCGATCCCGAAGGACTTGCCCGACGAGTGCACCGGGATTGTCGTCTTCCTGCCAGAGGCGAATATCGTTCGAGAAACGAATCACTTCGCGGGCGCGTGCTTCTTCGAAGCCGGGGCAGATGAATGCTGGTTCACCCTTGGCCGGCAGCACCAGCGC
>JANYCP010000099.1 GCA_025360265.1 Gemmatimonadota bacterium | reverse complement strand
ACCGGCTGCTGCGCGGCCAGCGATTGGGCGAGAACGGCGCTTGCGGCGACTAGGCGTGATACACTGCGCATATGGGCTCCCGGAGAGGATTCAATAATCGCGCTATGTTCCGGCGATGCAAGACCTGCTCATCCTCGGCGGCGGCATCGTGGGCGCCGGCGTCGCTCGCGACGCGGCAATGCGCGGGCTCTCGGTCACCTTGATCGACAAGCACACCGTCGGCTGGGGAACATCCTCACGCTCCAGCCGGATGATACACGGCGGCATCCGCTATCTCGAGCTCGGCGACATCCACCTGGTGCACGAGGCGCTCGCCGAGCGGGCGATTCTGCTGAGGATTGCGCCGCACCTGGTGCATCCGCAGCCGTTCCTCTTCGTGCTCGACCCCGGCGAGTACTGGCAGTGGTTTCGCATCGGCGTTGGTGTGCTGGTCTATCGCGCCCTGGCGAGTCGTCACGCAATCGGGGCGCACCAGCCATTGACGCGGTTGGGGCTGTTGCGTCACGAGCCGTTGCTCTCGAGCGCCCCGCTTGCGGGTGGTGCGCTGTATCAGGATGCGCACGGCGACGATATCGGTCTGGTGCAGAGCAACATTGCCGCGGCAACCAACCTTGGCGCGCGGGTTATTGAAAACGTGCACGCGCAGGTGCGAGTCCTCGACAACGATATTGAGGCAACACTGCCCGATGGCGAGCACATTGCGGCGCGATCCCTTGTGATCGCAGCAGGGCCCTGGACCGACGCCGTGCGCGCCGAGATCGGACTTCCCGATCGCGGACTCGTTGGTGGCACCAAGGGAAGCCACATCGCGTTTTCGCTGGATCGCTTTCCGTTGCGTCATGCGATCGCGATGCGGCATCCGGATGATCGCCGAGTGCTCTTCTGCGTTCCGGAGCCGGAACTGGGTCGCGTGCTGGTGGGAACCACCGACACCGAGACGACGGAACTGCCGGATGACCTGACGGTGCCACCGGGCGAAGTCACCTATTTGTTGCGTGCGGTGCGGCACCTCTTCCCGGCGCTTCGGCTCGCGGAGAGCGACATCAGTGCTCGTTGGGCCGGGCTGCGGCCACTGTTGCGTCAGCAGGGGGCGCCGAGCGGGCGAACGCGTGAGCATCTCGTGCTGCGGGAGGGGAATGTGCTGACCATTGCTGGCGGGAAACTCACGACCTACCGCAAGATGGCGGAGGAAGCAGTGGATATGCTTGGCGGCATACTCGGAGTGAATATGCCGCCATGTACCACTGCCACAGTGCTGCTGCCTTAGCGTCTTACGGCTTGAGCAACTCGAGCATCTCGAGCACGCTCTGGTATCCCACACCGCGCCGCAGTTCTTTCCCCGTGGCGTCGAGCAGAATCATCGTCGGGTAGCCATCGACCTTGTACGCCACCTTGAGGTCGTGGTGATCGTCGCCGTCAACCTTGACGGCAATCACGCCCTTCGCAGCATTCACAATCGACTGTGCCGTCCATACCAGTTGATCCATGCTGTGGCATGGCCCGCACCACACCGCTTCGAAATCAATGAGCACTCGCTTGTTCTGAAGTTTGGCCTGTGCGAGCACCGTCGGAAGGTCCTTGCCAAACGCGAGTGGCTGCGGTGCGCGTGCGAGGAAGCGATCGGGAAGGTAGATGTCCTTCTGCGCCGCCTCTTCCGCTTCGGTGGTGCCTGGCTGTACTTGCACCATCGATAGCGAACGTCCTGATTCATCGATCTTCACTGGCCGGTACGCGGCGCCGTCGATCCAGTAATGCTCATCGAGTCCACGTGGGGTGGCCCGAAGAAGCGTGTCGGCGTTTCGGGACATCGCCCACGAATCGCGCTGATCGAACTTGCCGTCCATTTCCATTTCGGTGATCAACACGTACGCCGGCTTTCCACCGATCTCCACCTGACCGACGTGCCAGCCGCGCCGTGACCAGCGCAGTGTAGGCGGCGCCGTTGGTTCCTGCGGATCTTCGACGTACCAGAGGGCCAACGAGTACGGTCGCGTGGACGCGACACCACCTTCGCCAGCGGGAACTGGAACGTCGACGATCGTGTCAAAGCTCGACCACCATTTGCCGCGGATCTCTTTCGGCGTGACGGTAAGCTTCTCGTTTTCGGTCAGCTTGCCGTCGCGATTGATGTCGACCCAGAGTGTGTTGTAGTGGGTTTCGCCGCCGGTCTTGGCGAGTTGTACCTTGATCGGCGGAGCGTTGCCCGGACCGAGTGGAAATGCGCCACTGAGCATCCTGGCCTTGAGCGTGAGCGCGACGGTCGCGCCCTTGGGAGACCATCGCAGCGCCATGCCGGGCGCAGGCACCACGGGCGCGAGCGTAACGGAAACGGGCGCCGGTGCCTGCGCTGCGAGAGCACTGGGAATGATTGCAAGGAGAGTACGGACAATTCGCGACATTGCTTTTTCTCCGCGGGAGCGCGCTTCGGAATCCAGCGCCAATGTTAAGGATAGCAACCCGAGACGTTACCCGGCCGTAATCCATATATTGCGGGTGCGATTCCGACTCCTGACCAGGGCGAGCCAGCTTGAACTCGAAGCAGAGCAAGAACAACCTCCTCGCCATCGGCTCCGCCGCGGTGCTGGCAGTCTACGCTGCCGGCTTCTTTCGGACCCGCGCGGCCGCCCAGCGGTTTGCCGACGATTCAGAGCAGCGGCGTCCGGCCCCGGCACAAGTTGATAACCCAGCCGATGTACCGGTCCTCCAGCGCGTCGACAGCGCCCCGGTCGCGCCGAAAAAGAAGGCGCAAGCAGTCGCGGTACTGCAGATACAGCTCGACTCGGCGCGCATACCGATCGATTCCATCGTGCCGGCGGTCACGCCGCTGCCCCCCGTAGTCTTGCCGCCGGCGCCGGTTGCTCCGCCGCCGCCTCCTCCGATGCCGGTCCCGGTCGTTGTCGACATGACGCCGCCACCGGTGGAGAAGGCCACGAATGGTCTCAAGGACGGGACGTATCGCGGTTGGGGCACGTCGCGCCATGGCGACATCGAGGCCGCAGTCGATATCAAGGACGGCAAAATCTCTGCAGCGTATATCACGCAATGCCTCACGCGGTATTCCTGCTCGTGGATCGGTCACTTGCCGGGCCAGGTCCTGGCGAGACAGAGTGCCAACGTGGACTACGTGTCGGGTGCCACGCAGAGTAGCAACGCGTTCTATCACGCGATTCTGGAAGCGATCACCAAGGCAAAGTGAGCGACTCGTTCGTTCATACCACCGCAGCGATGGGCACGGTCGTGACCATTCAGGTGGTCGGTCACGGTGATTCGGTCACTGAGCGTGCGGAACGGCAGGCTGCGGTCGAGCGCGCGATCGAGTGGTTTCGAGTCATTGAGTCGACTTGCACTCGATTCGATGAGCGAAGTGAATTGCGCCAGCTCTGCACTCGCGTCGGTGAACCTGTTCCTGTCAGCGAGATGCTCTTTCAGGTGCTGAGTTTCGCGGTGCGAGTTGCCGAGGAGTCCGGCGGTGCGTTTGATCCGACGGTTGGGGACGCGCTCCTGGCTTCGCCGTCGACCCCGCAGCCATCGTCCTACCGAGATCTTGGGCTCGATGAGGCAAACCACACCGTGATGTTGCGCCAGTCGTTGCTGCTGGATCTCGGTGCGGTGGCGAAGGGGCTGGCGGTTGATGCGGCAGCGCGTGAGCTGGCCTCGTATCGAGACTTCGTCATTGATGCCGGGGGTGATTTGTTCTTCGGCGGCAACAATCCCGCAGGTGAGCCATGGTCGGTCGGAATCCGGCATCCTCGTCTCGACGCGGAGATAATTGAAACGCTTCAGATCTCCGATGCCGCGGTCTGCACGTCGGGTGACTACGACGCCAAGAGCCGCACACCGGAAGGTGGCCATCACATTCTCCATCCACGCAGCGGCTCATCGGCGACCAGTCTCGCCAGCGTGACTGTGATCGCGCCGAGCGCCATGGTTGCCGACGCGCTCTCAACGGCCGCGTTCGTTCTCGGCCCCGTCGACGGGATCGGGATGCTCGAGCGACAAGGCGTGCGAGGGATCATGTTCACGCCAACCCTTGAGCGGTTCGAGACCCGCGCATGAAATTCAGACGCTTCATCAGGACACCGAAAGGTCTGCTGCTCGCCGCGTTGTCGTTGCTTGTAGTGCTCGCCGCGCGCCGCTCTGGGCTGACGCTCATTGCGCCGGGTCTCCTCGCCGCAATGGGCACGGCAATCCTGCTCGATGCGCCGATCCTGCGCTTCCGTCACCCGCGCTGGGTCTTTCCCGATGGCGCGATTCTCACCGCGCTGATTGTCGCAATGATCCTCAGTCCACAGATGCCCTGGTATGTCGCGGCCGTCACCACCGCGATTGCAGTGCTGAGCAAGTACGTCATTCGGGTTGGCAAGGCGAATGTATTCAATCCTGCAGCGTTCGGATTGGTCGCGACGTTTTACCTGTTCGACACCGGACAGAGCTGGTGGGGTGCGCTGCCGGACTCCGAACCGTGGGTTCTCGTCCTGATTGGGCTTTTCATTGCCTACCGGGTGCACAAACTGCCGGTCGCGATCTCATTTCTGGGCTTCTACTTCTTCCTCTGCACAGCGGTCGCGTTCTTCGGCAATGCGGCCAGCGTCGCAGAATTGTTCCGTACGCCCGATCTCCAGGCTGCGCTCTTCTTCGCCTTCTTCATGGTGAACGACCCGCCCACGTCGCCGCCCAGCTCGCGTGGCCAGCTCTGGTATGGCGCCGGGGTAGCTGTGGCCTCGCTGGTCGTCCTATGGTTAACTGGCGCCGCGTACTTTCTGCTTGCCGGTCTCCTGGTCGCCAACGCGGCCGAGGCCGTCAGGCGTTCGCGGGCCCCGGGGCGCCGTTCCTGACATATATTCAGCTCTCCTGGCTGGCGGCCTGACCGCTCGCCGGATCCCATTACGGAGAATGCGCATGCGGTTTCGCCTGTTCGCCTTGGCACCAGCGTTGTTCCTTGCGGCGTGTTCGGCCGAGTCGACCAGCTCGACCACTGCCGATGGACTTGTCATCGTTCCCGACTACGCCATCAGCTCAGCGAGTTCGGTTGATGGCGGTGGAGTCGGCGGGTCGCAGTTGCCCGACAATCTTGCGCTGACGACGGAGCAGAAGGCCGTGATCGAGGCGCTGCACAAGGCGTTCGAAACGGCGAACGCCGCCGACATCGCTGCGTTGCACGCGATTGAAGCGGATGCCCGCGCGGCCAAGCAGGCCGGCAAGAACATGGACGAGATCCGCACCATCCTGGCGCGCGGCGCACCAATCTTGGCCCGTATGGACGCGGCCTTCGTGGCTTTGCAGGCGGCGATCTTCGCGATCTACACTCCGGCGCAGCAGGCATGGATCACCGCGCATCAGCCGAAGCCGTGTGGTCCGGGTGGGCCGCCAACGCTGACCGACGCGCAGAAGACTCAGATCAAGGCGCTGCAGGATGCATTCATGACTGCCAACGCAACCGACATGGCGCTCATCCGTCAGGTCGCCGACGATGCGCATCGCGC
>JANYCP010000086.1 GCA_025360265.1 Gemmatimonadota bacterium | reverse complement strand
GCGCTCCAGCGATACCGCCAGCGATAGCTCCAGCGATCGATGCGCGGGAAGTACTTCGGATGCTTCTCAAAGATGAGATCGGCGAACGTGACCACCGATTTGATGCCGGTGCGGGGGAGGTCGCGCGGAATCTCGTGCGTGAGGCCATGGTAGAGCTGCATGCCGTCGCGCGTCACCTGGCGACCGAGGCGGAAGGTGCGCCAAGGAAGGAGGCGTGGGGCATGGGGCGTGGGGCTTGGGAGATGGACGCTGGCCTCTACCTCCGCCGGAAACTTGCGGAATTGCTCGGCCGGTGGCTTGGGCGAATAGAGATGCAGCTGGAGCGATGGATCGAGCGCGTGCAATCCGCGCAGGAGATTGCGCGCGTAGTTGCCGAGTCCGGTGGTGTTGTGCAGCGCGCGAATGGCGTCGAAGCCGATCCGCACCGGTGTGCGCCTAGTCGACCTGCAGGACAGCCAGGAAGGCCTCCTGCGGAATCTCGACGGAGCCGACCTGCTTCATCCGCTTCTTTCCCTCTTTCTGCTTCTCGAGCAGCTTGCGCTTGCGGGTGATGTCACCGCCATAGCACTTCGCCAGCACGTCCTTGCGCATCGCCGAAATGGTTTCGCGCGCAATCACCTTGTTGCCGATCGCGGCTTGAATCGCGACGACATACAGTTGCCGCGGAATCAGTTCCTTGAGCTTCTCCGCGATCTTGCGTCCCCACTCGTACGCCTTGTCGCGGTGGATGATCACGCTGAAGGCGTCGATTGGATCGCCATTGAGCAGCATGTCGAGGCGCACCAGCGGCGATTCGCGGAAGCCGGCCAGTTCGTAGTCGAGTGACGCGTAACCGCGCGAGATCGACTTGAGCTTGTCGTAGAAATCGAGCACGATTTCGCCGAGCGGAAAATCGAAGGTGAATTCGACGCGCGCGGCATCCAGGTACTTCATGTCGTGATACTCGCCGCGGCGTTCCTGGCCGAGGTTCATGATCCCGCCGATGTACTCCACCGGCGCCATGATCCGCGCCTTCACGTACGGTTCCTCGATGCGCGAGATGTTCGCCGGATCGGGCATCGTGCTCGGATTCTCGACCAGCAACATCTCGCCATCGGTTTTGTAGACGTGATACTCGACCGTGGGCACCGTGGTGATCAGCGAGAGATTGAACTCGCGTTCGAGGCGTTCCTGCACAATCTCGAGATGGAGCAGGCCGAGAAAGCCGCAGCGAAAGCCGAAGCCGAGTGCCGTGGACGATTCCGGCTCGTATTGAAGCGACGCGTCGTTGAGGCGGAGCTTCTCAAGCGAGTCACGAAGATCTTCGTATTGCGCGGCGTCGGTCGGATACACACCGGCAAACACCATGCTCTTCACTTCGCGATAGCCGGGCAGCAGCTCGCCGGTTGGTTCGGCCGCGTCGAACACCGTATCCCCGACCCGAGCATCGCGCACATCGCGCAGGTTGGCGATGACGTACCCCACTTCGCCGGCCTGCAGGACTTCGGTGCGATGCTTGCCGAGGGCGAGGATGCCCACTTCGTCCACGCCGTACACGTCTGCGGGATGCGCACCGAAGGCGATCTGCATTCCAGCGCGGAGTTCACCGTCCACCACGCGAATGCTGGGGATCACCCCGCGATAGCGATCGTAGTACGAGTCGAATATCAGCGCGCGCAGCGGCGCATTGCTCACGCCCCGCGGCGACGGAATGCGCGCCACGACTGCTTCGAGCAACGCCGGCACGCCAGTGCCGTCCTTGGCGGACACTGCAAGAATTTCTTCCCGCGACACGCCGATCAGGTCCATGATCTCCTTGGCGCGTTTCTCCGGCTCTGCGCCCGGCAAGTCGATCTTGTTGAGCACCGGGATGATTTCCAGTCCCGCATCGAGTGCCAGGAAGAGATTCGACAGCGTCTGCGCCTGGATACCCTGCGAGGCGTCGACGACGAGAATGGCGCCTTCGCACGCTGCCAGCGAGCGCGAGACTTCGTAGGTGAAGTCAACGTGTCCGGGCGTGTCGATCAGGTTGAGCTCGTAGTCGATCCCATCAAGACCGCGGTAGTTCATCCGGACGGCATTGAGCTTGATGGTGATGCCGCGCTCGCGCTCCAGGTCCATCGTGTCGAGGAGTTGTTCCTTCATGTCGCGCTTCGCCACCGTTCCGGTGACCTCGATCAGGCGGTCAGCCAGGGTCGACTTGCCGTGATCGATATGGGCGACGATGCAGAAATTACGGACACGGGACTGGCGCATGGGCGGGAAAGTAACCGGACGCGGGGCACGGGACGGTACCTCGCCCTGAGCGAAGCGAGGGGCCTCAAGTGCTGGTCCGGAGTAAATACTGGAGGTCCCTCGCCTGCGGCTCAGGACGAGGGATGCCCGGGTCCCCTCTCCTATATTCCCGCCAATGTTCGCCCGCATCTCCCCCCGCGCCGGAATGCTCCTCGTCGTCCTCTTCTGGGCCGGCAATTTCACCGCATCGAAAATCGCCTTCACCGAGCTCGACCCGCTGGCCTTCACCGCACTGCGGTTCACGATCGCCTCGGTGGTGCTTTGGGGTGTGGTGCGCTGGGTGCAGGGACCAACGGTGTTGCCCAAGGGCGTTCTCGTCCGGCTCATCTGGCTCGGCGTCTTTGGCAATACGATCTATCAGCTCCTCTTCATGGAGGGGCTCAAGCGTACCTCCGCCACCAAGACGTCGCTTATCCTCGCCGGCATGCCGGCGCTGGTCACATTGGCAGCTGGCGTGCTGCGCGTGGAGAAGGTCACTGCGGGTCAACGCGTCGCGGTGCTGGTCGCCACTGTCGGCGTGGTGGTCGTGATCCTCGGTCGTGGTGGTTCGATCGACAGCGGATTCGGCACCGGCGAACTGATGCTCCTCGGCGCCGTGGCGATGTGGGCCGTGTTCACCTTGTTGCAGCAGCACTGGGCGCCGGCGATTTCACCGCTGACACTCACGGCGTGGACTGTTTACACCGGAACACCTGGGCTGGTGATCGCCGGGATGCCGGCACTGCTGCATACGCATTGGCACCAGGTCACGTTCGCCGGTTGGGGCGGCCTCGCCTATTCGGCGCTGCTCTCACTGGTCGTAGCGTATCTGTTCTGGAATCGCGGACTGACGCAACTCGGTGCGGCGCGCACGGTGGTGTACAACACCATGGTGCCGCTGGTGGCAACGATCATCGCGATGATCGCGCTGCACGAACGGCCCGGATTGATTCACATCGTCGGCGGGATCTTTATCCTGGCGGGTGTGTTCCTCACGAAACACGCCGTGGCGGCGGAGGGGTAGGAGGGGCGCAGCACGCTGCACCCTTACGAAATCACCGCCCCGCGACCCATTGGCCCACGCCATATCCCACCGCGGCAACGATCGCCGCGAGCGTTGTTCCCCACGCCAGGTCGACCACCGCGACCAGTGGCGGGAAATCGCGCACTAACGCCAGGCTGGTGAGGTCGTACGTGGCATAGGCCACCAGCCCCAACAATGCGCCGGACCAGATCGCTCGCCCGAGTGACGCCCGCTCCAGGGCCGGCGCGACGGCAAAGACGATCACCCCGACCACAAACAGCGCATAGAACGCCAGTGCCGGCGCCCACTGTACGTCGGGTCGCAGGATCCTGGCGAGCTGCTGCTGGTAAAACCCGCGCGCAACGAAGCCGAGCCAGAGCACGTCGAGTCCGAGGCAGACCAGCAACGACAGGGAATAGACCTTGAACATGTTGGCAACCGTCATGACCCCTCCCTAAAGCATAAAGTATAGATTGTCGATATAAAATATACTTAAGGCTTGACAATAACTAGACAATCAGTAGACTTGCTGCCATGTCGCTGACGAAATCTTCCGGTTCCTGGCCGCGATGGCTCCGACAGGTCGTCCTGTGGTTCGACTCAGGGGCGCCAAGGGCGGCAAGCGCGGACCGAGCTGGGACGGTCGACTGGATCCGAGTCGTGCCGTTCGTGGCGATGCATGTCGCTTGTCTCGGTGTGGTCTGGGTTGGCTTCGATCGCCGCGCGATGGTGGTGGCAGCGGCGCTTTACGTCGTTCGGATGTTCGCTATCACCGGGTTCTATCATCGCTACTTCTCGCACCGAGCGTTCACCACCAATCGGGCGGTCCAATTGGTGTTCGCTTGTGTTGGGGCGAGCGCGGTGCAGCGTGGTCCGCTCTGGTGGGCGGCACACCATCGGAAGCATCACCGCCATGCCGACACGCCACGCGATGTGCACTCCCCGGTGCAGCATGGTTTCTGGTGGAGTCACATGGGATGGATTACCGACTCGGTGAACTTCCCAACCGACCTGCACGAAGTGCGCGACCTGGCGCGCTTCGGCGAACTCCGCCTTCTCGATCGCTACGACATCGCCGTGCCGCTCCTGCTTGCGGTCGCGCTCGTCATGACAGGCGGCTGGTCCTTCCTGATTTGGGGATTCTTCGTGAGCACGGTCGTGCTGTTTCATGCGACCTGTCTCATCAACTCGCTGGCGCACACGTTCGGGCGCCGTCGCTACGACACCGATGACGACAGCCGAAATTCTCTCACGCTCGCCATCATCACTCTCGGCGAGGGATGGCACAACAATCACCACCGGTATCCCGGGTCGGCACGGCAGGGCTTCTACTGGTGGGAATTCGATCTGACGTACTACGGCCTCTGGCTGCTCTCGCGCGTGCGCATCATTCGCAACCTTCGGCCAGTGCCAAGGCGCGTCCTTGAAGCGGGCGCGTAGCATGCGGATCGCGATCGTAGGGAGCGGAGTGGCCGGGCTCGTCGTTGCGCATCGGCTGTATCGTCGGCACGAGGTCACGTTGTTCGAGGCCAATGACTACGTCGGCGGTCATGTCAACACGATTCCCATTGCAGTCGATCGCGTCACCCATCCTGTCGATTCGGGATTCATTGTCTACAACGAGCGCAACTACCCGCACTTCACCGCGCTGCTCGGCGAGCTCGGAGTCGCGTCCCAGCCGACGCAGATGAGTTTCTCGGTCCGATCCGATGCGACCGGGCTCGAGTACAACGGGTCGTCGATCAACCAGCTCTTCATCCAACGGCGCAACATCATCCGCCCGCGATTCCACCGGATGCTGCGTGACATCCTCCGGTTCAACCGCGAAGCGCCCGCAGCCGTCGAGTCGGGAAATGCGGCGGGCACGCTTGGCACATATCTCGACGCCGCTCGCTTCGGCGTGGAGCTGACCCGCGATTACCTCGTGCCCATGGGATCGGCCCTCTGGTCGATTCCGCCGGCCAAGGTGCTCGACATGCCGGCCGAGTTCTTCGTCCGCTTCTTCGAGAACCACGGCATGCTCACCGTCGACAACCGCCCGCAGTGGCGCGTGGTCCAGGGCGGGTCACAACAGTACGTCGAGGCGTTGATCGTCCCGTTTCGTGACCGCATTCGCCTTCGAACCCCGGTACGTGAGGTGCGGCGAACGGCGAACGGGGCGATGGTGAACGGCGAATTGTTCGATCGCGTCGTGCTCGCCTGCCACAGCGATGACGCACTCCGCATGCTGTCCGATGCTTCGCGTCTCGAGCGCGAGATCCTCGGCGCGCTGCCATATCAGGAGAACGATGTGGTGCTGCATCGCGACGAACGCATCCTCCCCAGCCGCCGTCGCGCGTGGGGAAGCTGGAACTACCTGATGGCCGCCGACAAGGGGGCGCCGTCGGTCGTGACGTACAACATGAACATGCTGCAGTCACTGACGGCGTCGCAGACCTTCTGCGTGTCACTGAATGCCGGTGAACGGATTCGCGCCGAGATGATCTACCAGCGGTTTCGCTACCGTCACCCGGTGTATTCCACTGCCGGGATGGCGGCGCAGCGACGCCACTCGGAAATCAGTGGCGGGCGAACTCATTTTTGCGGCGCCTACTGGGGCTACGGATTTCACGAGGATGGCGTGCGCAGCGCGCTCGGCGTTGTCGCCGCAGTCGACGCCGACCCGATGGCCGGCGCGGCATGAATAGCGCGATCTATCGAGGCCACCTGCGGCACCGGCGCGTTCGGCCGACGGCACACGCATTCCGGATGCCGTTGTACATGATGTATCTCGACCTCGACGAAGTGCCGGGCGTCTTCGCGCGGCGCTGGTTCTGGTCGGCGACGCGCCCGGCGTTCGCCTGGTTTCGACGCGCCGACTACCTCGGCGACGCGGCGATCCCGCTCGACGTTGCGGTGCGAGACCTCGTCGCCACGCGTCTGGGTTTCCGTCCTGGCGGCCCGATACGACTGCTCACGCACCTGCGTTACTTCGGTTTCGTGATGAATCCCGTGAGTTTCTACTACTGCTTTGACCGCGACGGTACGCGCGTGGATGCCATCATCGCCGAGATCACGAACACGCCGTGGCGCGAGCGACACGCCTATGTGCTTGATCGGCGTGACCGTGACGGTGGCCCGGTTCGCCACCGCTTCGCCAAGGCGTTCCATGTGTCGCCGTTCATGCCCATGGACCAGACCTACCAATGGCGACTGGGCACGCCCGGACCGCGCCTCGGCATTCTCATGGAGAGCGAGGACGCCGCCGGCAAGCTCTTCGACGCGAGCATGGTCCTCCAGCGCGAATCGCTGACGAGTCTGCATCTGGCGCGCGTGCTCGTCCGATATCCCTTGATGACGGCCGCCGTCGGCCTCGGCATCTATTGGCACGCGGTGCGCCTCTGGCTGAAGCGCGTGCCGTTCCACGCACACCCACCAAAGGAAATTGCAACATGATGTCTCCCGGGTTCTTCGAGCGCCTGGTCCGCACGCGGCTCACCGCGCTCGACGCAGGTCGCCTCACACTGGTTGACGGCGACCGCGTCGTGATGGCCGGCCGCGGTGACGGTCCCGTCGCAACGATCACGGTGCACGACCCGCGCTTTTATCGTGCCGTCGCCCTCGCCGGACATCTCGGCGCGGCCGATGCCTTCGTCGACGGCTGGTGGAGCAGCGATGATCTCACCAGCGTGATTCAGTTGCTCGCGCGCAACCGGGACGCTCTCAACGGACTCGAGCGTGGCACAGCCGCATTGCTGCGGCCCTTGCGCAAGATTGCGCTCGCGCTGCACCGGAACACACGTCGTGGCAGTCGCAAGAACATCATGGCTCACTATGACCTGGGCAATGAGTTCTTTACGGCATTCCTGGATGAAACCCTCACCTACTCGTCGGGCATCTTCGAGCATCCCGGCGCGACGATGCGCGATGCGTCGGTAGCAAAGTACGATCGGCTCTGCCGGAGATTGGCATTGACCGCGACGGACCGGGTAATTGAAATCGGCAGTGGCTGGGGAGGCTTCGCGATCCACGCGGCAAGCACCTACGGCTGCCATGTCACGACCATCACCATCTCCCGCGAGCAGTACACGCTCGCCACGGAACGGGTGCGTGAGGCGGGGCTGAGTGCCCGGATCGCCGTCCGCTTTCAGGACTACCGCGACCTCACCGGGACGTTTGACAAGCTGGTGTCGATCGAAATGGTGGAGGCAGTGGGCCACCAGTACTACGGTGAATATTTCGATGCATGCGCCCGATTGCTCGCGCCCCATGGTCTGGCGGCTATCCAGGCGATCACCATCCAGGATCGATTCTACGACAGCGCGCGGCGTGAGATGGACTTCATCAAGCAGTACATCTTTCCTGGAAGCTGCATTCCATCGGTGTCCGTGCTGGCCGGCGCGGCTGCTGGCACCGATTTGCGGCTGGTGCACCTCGAGGATATCACACCGCACTATGCCGAGACGCTCAAGCGGTGGCGGATCGCGTTCGAGGACAATTGGTCGCGCATCCGAGCGCAGGGATTCACCGAGGAGTTCCGGCGATTGTGGCAGTTCTATTTCTGTTACTGTGAAGGTGGCTTTCGGGAAGCGGTGATTGGCGACGTCCAGCTGGTGTTCGCCAAGCCGGGTGCCCTCGTGTCCCTCGCGCATCCGGTGCCGCGCCTGATGGAAGTGGCCGCATGATCCGCGCAGTGCTGTGGGGCTGGGGCGTCATGGCGCTCGCGATGATGGTGCTCTGGCTCCGTCAACTCCGCACCCGGGATGCGACCAGCGTGGATGTCGCCTGGTCAGTGGGGCTTGGTTTCCTCTCGCTCTTCTACCTCGGGTTCGCCGACGGGGATCGGACTCGCGCCATCATCGTGGCCATCATCGCGACCCTTTGGGCACTGCGGCTATCGACGTATCTGCTGCGTGATCGGGTGTTCGGGCGAAAGGAGGAAGATGGCCGCTACAAGTACTTGCGGGGCTACTGGGGTAAGCGGGCGCCAGTCGGGTTCTTCTTCTTCTATCAGGCGCAGGCGCTCTTCGCGGTGCTCTTCTCCGTTCCGATCTTTGCCGCGATGCAGGGCGGCCCGCTGATGTCGTTGGCGTGGAGCGGCGTGCTGGTCTGGGCAGTGGCGGTGGTCGGCGAGACGGTGGCCGATCGTCAATTGGCGGGCTTCCGGGCCGACCGCAACAATCGCGGCCAGGTCTGCGAGGTCGGTCTCTGGAAATTTTCGCGGCACCCGAACTACTTCTTCGAGTGGCTTCACTGGTGGGCGTACGTGATTCTCGCCGACGGCGCGTTGCTGGCGTGGCTCGGTCCGGTTGCGATGTTGATCTTCCTGTTCCGGTTGACCGGCATTCCGTACACCGAAGCCCAGTCATTGCGAAGTCGCGGCGATGCCTATCGTCGCTACCAGCGAACGACCAGTATCTTCATCCCTTGGTTCCGGCGGCCAGCGTGAAGCTGCACTTGCTCGAGCGCACGCAGGTTGTCCCCGGCGATCTGGCCGTGGTGTTCGACTTCTTCAAAGACGCCGGCAACCTCGCGTTGCTCACGCCACCCTGGCTCAACTTTCAGGTGCGCGAAGCCACCGATGCAACGGTGCGAGAGGGCACCCGGATCAGCTATCGGATTCGCTGGTTCGGGCTGCCAATGAGTTGGGTCTCGGTGATTGAGGAGTATCGAGAGCGCCAACGGTTCGCCGACCGGATGCTCGTCGGCCCATATGCACACTGGTTCCATGTCCACACGTTCCGCCCGGTGTCGGGTGGCGTCGAAGTCGGCGATCGGGTGGAGTACGCGTTGCCCCTTGGCTGGGCGGGTGAGGCGGCGCATCGCGTCGTGGTGCGCCGCCAGCTTGATGGGATCTTCGCTTACCGCACCCGCGCCCTGATCGGCCGGTTCGGCGACGTGCGCTAGCTCGGGTGCTGCTGATAGGTCCGCAGGAAGGTCCGCAGTTGCCCCAAGTCGGTCACAAGGTGCACGCCGAGTGCACCGAGTTCCTCGCGATACCTCGCCGCGCCAGCCCCACCCACCAGAATCGTGACCGCGGTGCCGAGCGAATGGCGCAGCGCGGTGATGTGGGCGAGCACTGGTGCGTCGTGCTCCGCGGCGACGATGCTGATCGCCAAGACGCGCGCGCCGGCCTGTTGCGTGGCACTTGTGATAGCCGCGACCGGCAGGTCGGCGCCAAGAAATACGACGCGCCACGCTTCACCACTCGCGATAGCAGCGACAATCTGAAGTCCGATTTCGTGCCGCTCACCCTGCAGTGACGCGACCACGATGCGCGGAGCGTCATCAGCCGGGCTGGCACCATCGAGGACCCAATGGAGCGTCCGCTGCACGACAGCGGTGGCGAGATGCTCGTGGGCGGGATTCAGCAGGTTACGATGCCAGCGGACGCCAATCTCGTGCAGGAACGGCACGATCACGCGCTCGATCGCCGCGGCCGCGCCGATATGCAGGGTGCCCTGCCGCAGCAGGCGTTCCAGTTCCTGACCCTCGAGACGTTCAGTCGCGTCGAGCAGTCGCGGCAGCAACCCCCGATCAGCAAAGCGGTCCGGCTCACTGGTGGGCGCGGTCGAGCCGGCACCGGCATCCTCCACCACCATGGCCCGCAACTGATCGAGGTCGAGGCGGGCGACCATCGACACATTGCGACCGTTGGTGGTCACTTGGTTAAGGAGCGTCAGCCGCTCAACGTCCTCATCGGAGTAGAGACGTTGACCACCGGCCGACCGCTCCGGAGCGACCGCTTGGTAACGTTTCTCCCAGGCCCGGAGCACATCGGCCGACAGTCCTGTCCGCCGCATCACCAAGCGCATCGGGTGCTTGGGTAGTTGTTCCGGGTGGGTAGCCATGACCCCAATCTTGGCTCAATGTCGAGACAATGTCAACCTAATTTGTGACCATCCTCGACAATATATCGATCATTACGGCTTCTTTGCCGGCACTGGTGGCGCCTTCTGCTGGACCACCACGATCTCGTAACTGGCTGGATTCCACTTCGGCCGTTCGGTGGTGTTTGCCAATTCGACGCCGAGATAGAAGCCGAGCTGTGCGACACGGGACAGCTTGCTGGTATCGATCAGCTTCACTTCGTCATCGGCTTGATGGTACTGCGGATGCGTGCCATTGAAGAAGAAGAGCACTGGCACGCCCTTCCGCGCGAAGTTGAAGTGATCCGACCGCGAGTAGAAGCCTTCGTTGGGCCAGATGTCATCGGCGGCAGCGAGGTGCAGTTCCGGGTGCGCAGCGTTCACGCGCGCCAGCGTTTCGCCCATGTCAGAATGTTCTTTCCCGATCACGACGATCGAGTCAGTGTTGTTGCGGCCGATCATGTCCATGTTGATGTCGGCGACCACCTTGTCCATGGGGACCGTGGGATGGGCGGCGAAGTACGCAGAACCGAGCAACCCTTTCTCCTCGCCCGACACATTCAGGATGATGATTGAGCGCTTGGTCCGTCCCTTCAGTCGGGCGATCGCTTCACCCACCGACAGAATGCCAGTCGTACCCGAGCCATCATCGTCGGCGCCGTTGCAAATCTTGTCATCGCCCTTTGCTTGGCAGCCGCCCACGCCGTCGCCAGCGGTGCCGACGTGATCCATGTGCCCGGAAAAGATCACGTACTCGTGCTTGAGCACCGAGTCGGTGCCTTCCATCATCGCGACCACATTCGGCGCGCTGAATGATGTGACGATTTCATCCTTCGCGATCACCGTGATCACGATCTCAGGCGGCAGGTCCATGAAGACCGGCGTGGGCGAGCGACGCATCGCCTCGAAGTCCGGCTTGTTCTGCATCCCCGCGAGCAACGAATCGTGCGCCGTGACCACGAGCACAGCCGTGCTCGGCATTCCCATGAGCACTGGACGCGCGCCGTCGCGCTGAACGTTGGCAACGTTGGTGCGGAAGGCCACCGGATCGGTGTTCTGCAGGATCAGCAGCATCGCCGGCGCCTTCTGGCGCAGCGCGCCGACCACCAGCGCGTTGGCCTGCGCGCGCGTCGGGTTCTGCACGAACACCACAACCGTTCCCGTCAATGTCATTAGCGCGACGTCGGCCGCGGTAACGGCACCCGAGATGATCTTCGCGGGACCACTGATCGGCTGTGCCGTCATCGGGCCGGTCACCGTGGCCCATTTGTCGAGGATGTAGTGATCGGTGGTACCATCGTGCGTCACCAAGAGCGTTGATGTCGGCACCTGCGGCCGCATCCGCGCCAGCGTGTAGCGCTGGAAGTACGTGCCGTTCTCGCCAATTGGCGTCAGGCCCCACTTCTGGTAGTTGTCGGCGAGATACTGCGCCGTCATCTCCAATCCCTTGCTCGGCGTGTTCCGCCCGCCCATCGAGTCGTCGGCAATCACCGAGATCCGCTCAAGGACCTTCGCCGGCGTGATCAATGCGGCCGCCGCCCGAATCTCGGCGTCACCGGCAATCGTACTGACCGGAACATTGCGAACCGGCTCGATACCGTTGGGTCGCGGCGCGGCATTGCTGCCACAGGCGGCGAGGAGAAAGAGGATGGCGACGGCGCGACGTGACATGGGGACTCCTGAGGAAAGACGCTGGATGGAAGATAGATCCGTTGGCCCGTGGCTCTAGTGACGAGCCTATAATTCCCCCGCCCACATGAACCGCCCGCTCACCGCCGTCCGCCCCGATCTGCTCCACCCCGACGAGGTCGCCCGACTGGGCGGAATCGAAGTCCTCACCGACGGCATCGTCGAGGGATTTCTTGCCGGGTTGCATCGTTCACCGCGGCGTGGGTTTTCGGTGGAGTTCGCCGAGCATCGGCAATACCAATCGGGCGACGAACCACGCTATGTGGATTGGAAGCTGCTTGGTCGCACCGATCGGCTGTACGTGAAGCAATTCGAGGAAGAAACCAACCTCCGGGCCATGCTCGTGGTCGATGCCAGCGCGTCGATGGCCTGGAGCGGTGCCCCCGATCGCATCACCAAGCTTGAGTATGCCACGCGACTTGCCGCGGCATTGTCGCTCGTGTTGCTGCGCCAGCGCGACGCGGCCGGCCTGATCACCTTCGACGACACCGTGCGCAGCATCACACCGGCGCGCGCACGTTCGGGACACTGGAACACCATCGCGCGCACATTGGCGAGCACGACCGCTGGCGCCGGCACAGCCGCAGAACCGGCACTGCGCCAAGTGGTCAGCGCTCTGCGCAGCCGCGGCATGGTGATCTTCATCTCCGACTTGTTGCTCGATCGCGCACTCGTGCTCAAGGCACTCAGGTTCTTGCGCCATCGTGGCCACCAGGTGCTGGTGCTGCACATCGCCGATCCGGCAGAGCTTGAATTGACGCGCGGCGACGAGACGCGATTCCGCGATCCCGAAACGCAACAGGTCGTGACACTCGCGCCGAGCGAGTGGAGCGCCGCATATCGTGAAACGGTGCAGGGCGTCGTGCGCGCGTGGGGCGAAGCGAGTCGCGCCGCCGGTATTCGCTACTCCCTCATCTCCACTGAGATGCCGTTTGGCACCGCCCTCGGCCAGGCACTCGGGCGATGATCTCGTTCACAGTACCGTGGGCGCTGCTCGGTCTCGTGGCCGCCGCCCTGCCGTTGCTGTTGCACCTGGTGCAGCGTCATGAAGCGCCAGAGGTTTCGTTCCCGGCGGTGCGCTACCTGCAGGACGCCACGCGCGATCAACAGAAGCGGCTCAAGTTCCAGCATCTGCTGCTGCTCATCCTGCGGACGTTGTTGATCATCGCGCTCGTGCTGGCAGCTGCTGGCACGACGGTGCGACGCAGCGCGTTCGGACCGCATGCGCCCAGTGCACTGGTGCTGGTGAT
>JANYCP010000073.1 GCA_025360265.1 Gemmatimonadota bacterium | reverse complement strand
ATCGTCTTCCCGGCCGCCATTCTCCAGCCGCCGTTCTTCGACCCGAAGGCAGACGACGCCGTGAACTATGGCGGCATTGGCATGGTGATCGGCCACGAGATCTCTCACGGGTTCGATGACCAGGGCAGCAAGTATGACGGCAAGGGTGTGCTGCGGAACTGGTGGACCTCGCGCGACCGCAAGAACTTCGAGGCACGGACCGCCGAGCTGGTCAAGCAGTTCAACGGATACGAGCCGGTTCCGGGGACCAAGATCAATGGCCAGCTCACGCTCGGCGAAAACATTGGTGACCTCGCCGGGGAAACGATCGCCGCCGCGGCCTACCAGATCTCGCTGCAGGGGAAGCCCGCGCCGGTGCTGAACGGCTTCACTGGAAGCCAGCGCTTCTACCTCGGCTTCGCCCAGGCGTGGCGATCAGTCATCCGCCCCGACGCACTCCGGAGCCAGTTGCTCTCCGATGGCCATAGCCCGCCGGAGTACCGAGTAAACGGTTCACTCCGGAACATCGCGGATTGGTATCAGTCGTTCGGGATCGAGCCGGGGAAAAAGAACTATCTCCCGGCGGAGCAACGGGTCCGGCTCTGGTAGCTGGGGACCGGCCCTCGGTAGTCTTGCGGAAAAGCGGATTCGGCGCTTTATTCCTATTCTACGATCACCACGCACCATTCCGGCGCAGTGGAAAGGATTCAGGGAACGCTATCAGGGGATCGGCGTTCAGCCGGTCCCCTGTTGATTTTCCCGATCGTACGTACCAGCGGCAGATCGCCGTCAGTGCGGAGTCCGACCCGGCGCGAGGGAATGATCGCGAAAACTGTAACCGGTAGCACGGCATCTGTCCGGACTCCGATTACACCAATTTTCAGGAGCAGGACAGCATGCGTACAACCGGCACAGTCAAGTGGTTCAATGACGCGAAGGGCTTCGGTTTCATTACCCCCGAGAACGGTGAAAAGGATTGCTTCGTTCACCACTCGGCCATCCAGGCCCAGGGCTTCAAGTCGCTTTCCGAAGGGGAGCGCGTCGAGTTCGACATCGTCCAGGGCGCCAAGGGCCCGGCCGCTGAGAACGTCGTGAAGCTCGGCCGCTAGGCCAAGCCCGTTGCGGTCTTCGGACCACGACGCCGGACGGCCGGCTCACCTCACGGTGAGCCGGCCGTTTTGCTGCGGGGATCATCGCGATCGGATGTAAGGGCGCAGCAATGCTGCGCCCTTACATCGTACCCATGCGCATACGGTTGGCGGTCCCCCACCATATCAGGACGATGTACGCCAGCATTGGGATCCCCCACAGCAACACCTGCAGCGTCGCCGGCCGACCGATGATGCTCTCACTCAGGATCGTCAGCAGCACCGCGCACGCAACCCAAACACCCCTCGCCAGGGGCGACCCGCGCCCCTGTTGCCACGCGATGGCAAGCAGCGGCCAGAGCAGCACCTGATGATGAATCCAGCTCAGCGGTGCCGTCCAGAGGATGAATGGTGCGAGCGAAAGCTCCATCATCCACCAGTCGCTCGTGACCGGCGGACGACGCACCGCATCGCGCCACTGCCACAACCAGACCAACCCGACCATCGCCGAGCCAGCGACCCAGAGCAACGGCACGTGCCCGTCGAGTCGATCGAGGTTGCGGTAGAGCAAACCGTACCACGACTGATTGGGATGCGAAGCGTAGGTCTTGAACTGCCAGGGATCGGCGAAGGTCGCAAACCACCGGTGATACGCGGTGACGAAACCGTTGACGCCGGCGACAAGTGGGAGAACAGAGAGCGCGCCCAGCATTGCGACAACCCGACCGATCAATGCAAAACGCCGGCAGAGCAGCCACGGTACCAGCAGCGCCAACCAAAACGGTTTTAGCGCGATCAGTACCGCGTAGCAGAGTGCCTGGCGCCACTGCGATGGCGACGTGAGCGCCACGGTCCAGAGCCAAAGCATCGCGAAGGTGACGTTGGCAAGATCGTACTGCCAGAAGAGCGCGTGACCGACGCAGAGATACCCCATCCCGATCGCCACCGAGTCGAGGTGCCAGTGGCGGCGCCATCGCTGTTGCGCGTCGAAGAGCATCGCGGCGTTGAGCACGGCCCACGCGACCTTCGCCACCTGCTCCGGCAGCAGGCCAAATGGCGCGAAGAAGAACGCGAAGATTGGATGGTACTTGAATGCGTTGAGTTCGCTGATCTGGTAGACGGCCGCCCAGCCACCCGTGCGCAACGCAGCGCCGGCATGCCAGTACACATGAAAGTCTCGCGCCAGGCCGAGCGAGAGCCAGACGACCGTGAGCAAGACGATGGCGAGAACAATTTTTGGCGGAAATCCCGGCCTTGATGCGTGAGTCGGCACGTGACCTCGACTGACGGGACTACGGCTCGATGAGCGACCCCGGATCGGACGCGCGGGCGGTGGAAGGCGCTAGCGTCGGGAAGCCATTCTCCAGCGTCGTCAGGAATGAGGCGAGCGGATAGTCGACGTATCCGAGGTGCCACGTCTTGTCCTGCGCTGACCCGGACACGAAGAACTGGATCACGTTGCGCGACGCATCATACATCACCGATGCACGATAGAGCGTGCTCCCGGTAAAGCCCGAGCCATCGTGGCGGAGAAATGGAATACTGTACGTCGTCCACTTGACGCCGTCGCTGCTGCGCGCGAAGAAGAGGTCTTGCGCGAAACAATCGTGTCCGGGATAGGCAACATACGTCGCCCAGTACTCACTGCGCTCGGGCACCCAGGTCACGTCGAGGTGCCAGATGTTCTTCTTCGGCTGGCTCAGGTTGAGCTTGGGCGCCGTCCACCCTTTGTCGGCCGACGCCGGAGTGAGGGCGGCCACGCCGCTTCCCTGCACCATCATCACATGGGTCGTCCGTTCCGCGCACCGTTTCGGGCCGGCATCCACGTACCACAACACCGGTGAGCCCGACGCGCCGAACGTCATCGTTGGGGAGACCATGCTGTGATTCGGCCGGCGGAAGGCCAGCACTGGTTTCGTCCAGCGCACGCCGTCGGCCGATGTCACCGTACTGATCAGGTTCTCGGTGGTGCTCACGCTACGATAAATCAGGACCAGCCGATTCCCGACGACGTCGTAGCTGAGGTCAGGATCCGAGTTGTAGCCGCCCTGGCCTGGCGTCTTGGCCAGCGGATTGGTTAGGCCGGCCGGCACCTGCCACGACAAGCCATCATGACTCACCACAATCGAAGGATTCTCGAACGCCTCGTTCCCTTTGGGGAACGGCGTCATCGCCATCCAGTACTCCCAGCCGTGCCACGGCGTCTTGAAACGCACGACATCGGGATGGACGGCCTGACCGGAGCCCTCGAACGTGGGAATAGTTAGCTGGACGAGCGGCGTAAGCGGAATCGGTGACGTAGAGGTCTCGATGAACGACGCCTCGAATGTCGGGGCGTCAACCGGCGCCAGCGGCCCCAGCGGCGCGGCGCTGCCGCACGCCGCGGCAAGCGCGCCGATGATCGTTGACACACAAACCTGCCGGAAGAGCTTCAGTCGCGGGCTCCGAGGACGTGGCTTTCGATGGATGAAGCGGGGGTGGTGCTGCAAACGCGCCGGAAGATCGCCTCGGAGGGCCCGCCGCCGCTAGTGTGGCGGCCCTGCTACGACCCGCCGCCACCGAGTCGGATCCCCGCGATCAACGGGAAATACTGGAACGGTCCGGTCCCGAGGGTCGAGATGAATTTCCCCTCGATGAAAAGCCGGACCGACCGAATCTTGAACTGGACGCCCTCACCCAGAAGCATGGCGCCCCGGGTCTCGGCCACCGGTATGTCGTCGGGATCATCGCTGGAGAAACTTCGACGAAAAACGCCGACACCAAACATCGCATAGATGTGCGGGCGTGATCCGACAAAGTGATAGACGATGCTGCCGAACGCACTGCTCAGCCGCGTCGTTTCATGAAATCCGATCGCCGTTTCGTCCTTGTTGACGGCGTACCCCAGCCCGAAGCGCAATGCAGCGGGATGATTAGCCAGCTGCCGCTCAATTCCACCGGCGATGTCCCAACCCATGTTCGCATAGCTGTTGAACTCACCCGCCGGGAGCGAAAGGCCACCACCTGCGATCCAGGTGGTGGCCGATTGCCCAGCGAGTTCCTGCGCTCCCAGCACAACGAACAGCGACGCCGCGACGACCAGCTTCAATCAGACTTCCCAGCCGGCCCGGTAGCCCGGCTTGAGCCACTGATTCGCATCTGGCGCGTTGGTGATACTCATGTTCGCTGCGTCATAGAGAATCTTCTTCCCTTGTCCTGCGCGCAACGCCACAATGCCGAGCAGCATCGTTTCGGTGAGTTGTGCCGCGTACTCGAACGGGCAGGTCGCCTCGCCATCGCCCTTGCACGCCTGCGCCCAGTTCATTTCATGCGACACCAGGATGCGCTTGTAGGTCTGCGCCACGCTCGCCGTCTTCTGCATCAACTCGCGCGGGTACAGTTGCGGGTTCTGCCCGTACGTCTCATGGAGCAGAATTCCCTTCTCACCAATGAAGAACACGCCACCTTCGCTCTTGAGTACCACGTCATCTGGCAGCGCATCGGGACGTGGTGCATACAGACCGCCATCGTACCAGTTCAGCTTGACCGGCGGCTGATTGCCGCGCGCCGCAAACTGGTAGTGTGCCGTCATCGCCATCGGATATGTTGCCCGCCCGCCGCCAACCCACGGCGTCGACGTCGCCTCAACGCTGAGCGGTGCGCTCAGGCCGAGCGCCCAGAACGGATGATCAATCAAGTGCGCGCCCATGTCACCAATCGCACCGACCCCGAAGTCGACCCAACCGCGCCAGTTAAACGGATGGTAGATCGGATGGTACGCCACATCGTGCGAGCATGGCGCGGTGTACAGCTCCCAATTGAGCGACGACGGCGGCGAGTAGTTGTTGTTCCACAATCCTTCGGCCACCAGGTTGTTGACCGTTCCCTGGCCCCAGCGTGGCGCCTCGGCCTGAAGCTTTGGCGTGCCGGCAGCGTACACCACTTCCGGTGTGGCGGCCGGGGGCATCGCCGGCACTGCACGCGCCGGACGCGGCACACCCTGCGGCCAGAAGCCCACCGGCCGGTTGGTGTACACCGCCACTTCGTGGACGGGACCGATCAGCCCCGCCTGTACCCACTCGTTGATCAACCGCGCGTTGTTCATCGAGTGGCCCTGATTGCCCATTTGGGTCACCACACCGCTGCTCTTGGCGAGCGCGCGCAACGTGCGAGCCTCATGCACCGAGTGTGTCAGCGGCTTCTGCACGTAGACGTGCTTCTTGAGCTGCATCGCCGACTTCGCGATGATCGCGTGCGCGTGATCCGGCGTGGCGACTACGATGCCATCGATGTCTTTTTGCTTGTCGAGCATTTCGCGGAAGTCAGCATATCGCTTCGCGTTGGTGTAGGCACTGAGCAGCTTGAGATTGCCCTCGTTGGGCTGATTGCCGTTCTGCACGCGCAAACGTCCGGCGAGTTGCCGATCGACATAGCCAAAATCGACATCGCACAACGCCACGATGTTCTGGCTGGTGAGGTTGGCGGCGTTCTCCATGCCCTGGCCACCACATCCGACGATGGCCACGTTGAGCGTATCGCTCGGCGCCTGGAAGCCGCGACCAAGAACTCGACGCGGCACGATCATGGCGCTCATCGCCGCGGTCGCCGAACCCGCGACAAAATCCCGCCGGGAGACTTTACGAGAAGACATGGGGCCTCGGATGTGCAATGGTGTG
>JANYCP010000051.1 GCA_025360265.1 Gemmatimonadota bacterium | reverse complement strand
CGCGACCGGTCAGGTTCTCGGCGCAGATAGCAGCGCCCACGAAGTGCTCGAGGAAGCGGTGCGGCGCACCGACTTCACGGCCAAGCGAGCGGCATATCGCGGCAGCAACAAGGCGATTGGACTGGCGCTCTTTCTGCATGGTGCTGGTTTTACCGGCTCCGGCGAAAGGTATCTCAAGTCGAGAGCGCGCCTGGTGCTTACCGCAGATGGCGTCTCGATTCGCACCGGAAGTACCGAGCTCGGACAGGGCACGCGCACTATGCACGCCCAAATCGTCACCGACGCACTAGGAATTCCGTACGAGCAAGTAGAAGTGGCGCAACCGGACACATCGCGAGTGGCAGACAGCGGACCGACGGTGGCGTCACGTACTTGCATGGTCGTGGGCAAGATCCTGGAAGAATGTGCCATCGAGATGCGACAGCGACTTGGTGGCGCCTCGCCTGCTGAGTATTTCGCCAAACATGGTGAAGTGGTTGTCGAGCGGATGTACGAACCGCCCGACTGGATCCAGTGGGACGACGCCACCTATCGTGGCGACGCGTACGCGACGTATGGCTGGGGATGTGATGTCGTTGAACTCGAAGTCGATCCCGACACCTTCGAGGTGCGCCCGACACGCGTCACTGCTGTGCAGGAGTTTGGTCGCCCGATCCATCCGGCCCTTGCCCGCGGACAGATCGAGGGCGGCACCGTACAAGGATTAGGGTATGCGCTGCTCGAGCGAGTCGTGATGCGCAACGGCGTCATGGCCAACGCGCAGCTCACCAACTACACCATCCCCACCACGCTCGACACACCGCACCTCGACGTGGTGATGCTGGAGAACCGATATGCAGGCGGGCCGTTCGGCGCGAAAGGACTTGGCGAGCTGCCGATGGATGGCCCCGCTCCAGCGGTCGTGAATGCACTCCGACACTTCGGGCTCGATGTGCGCGAAATCCCCGCCACGCCCGAACTGCTGGCGGCCTGCGAGCCGATCGGATGAAATTCACCCTCAACGGTGCTGCGACAGACGTCACGTCGCATCCGATGACTCGCCTGATGGATGTCTTGCGGGTTGAATGCGGACTGACCGGTACGAAGGAAGGATGTGGTGAGGGTGAATGTGGCGCGTGCACTGTCCTCGTCAACGGCGCGCCGGTGTGCTCGTGCCTGGTGCCGCTGGCCCAGGTCGAAGGCTCCGACGTGCTCACCATTGAAGGATTGAACGGCGAACATCCGCTGCAGCAGCTCTTCATGAACGAAGTGGGTGCCCAGTGTGGCATCTGCACGCCCGGCATGATCCTGACGGCACTGAGCCTTGGCCCCGCGCCGACGCTTGATGACATCAAGACAACCCTGGCCGGAAATCTCTGTCGGTGCACCGGCTATTCTGCCATCTATCGCGCCGTGTGCAAGTGGCGCGGCCTGGAAGAGCCAACGTGAAGACGGCGATGTCGACGCTGGACTTGCGCCGGGCCTCGACGGTAGACGAAGCGCTGCGCATCCTGCACGACGAGCCACGTACACCGATCGCCGGCGCCACTGATGTATATGTCGCGCTCAATTTCGGCCAGCCGATGCCCACCAGATATCTCGACATCTGGGCACTCGACGAATTGCGCACCATCGGGGTGCGCGGTGACACCCTCGTGCTCGGCGCGATGGCGTCATTTACCTCGCTGATTCATTCGCCGTTGGTGGCAGATCGCTTGCCGATGCTCATCGAAGCGGCGAAGCTCGTCGGCGGAGCGCAGATCCAGAATCGTGGGACACTGGGCGGCAACATCGCCAATGGTTCACCGGCCGGTGATTCCCTGCCCGTCCTTGCCGCCGTGGACGCGGTGCTGGTGCTTCGCAGCGTGACCGGCACACGCCGCGTGGCCATCACTGAGTTTTACACCGGCTACCGGAAAAGCGTTCTGCGGCCGGACGAACTGATCACCGCGATCGAGGTCGCGCCGTTTGCCGGGCGGCAGTATTTCCGCAAAGTCGGCACTCGCGCGGCGCTGGCGATCTCGAAGATCGTGCTCGCCGGCGTGCGGGATGCAACACCGCGCATCGCGTTTGGGAGCGTGGCACCAACCGTGGTCCGCGCCCGCGCCACCGAACAGGCGTTGGGCGCCGGTGCCACGATCGAAGAGGCCAGCGAGATCCTCGCCGGTGAGATTGCGCCCATTGACGACCTGCGCTCGTCGGCGTCGTACCGCATGCGCGTCGCGACGAATCTGCTCCATCACTTCTGGAGTTCATGAACTTCGCGATCCGCAGTACGCG
>JANYCP010000036.1 GCA_025360265.1 Gemmatimonadota bacterium | reverse complement strand
CATGCTCTACTACTTCGGCATGATCATGGCGGTCATCGGCGCTGGTGCGCTGATCGGCGCGCTGACCTACGTGACCCTGATGCTCGGTGTGGTCATCACCTCGATGTTCGCCTTCACGGCGGCGCCGATTCTCGACAAGGTGTTCAAGGAGGACTGAGTTCTTCGTCCTCCTCCTCGTCCGGCACGAGCGGCGTGGAGGCTTCACGGTGGGCACCCTCGAAGTTGATCTTGGCGCCAGCCAGCAGTTCGTTCAGCCCCCGGCTCTTGGTTTGATGCCCCCCGGCGCGGCGCAGCAGCATCCCCATGTATCCGAAACTCTCTGCGAGCGCGGTGATGTTCACCTGCGATCCCTGCGCTTTCAGCTCATCGACCATGCGCTGCAGCGAGCGCACCTGACTTTCGTCGGCATGATGCGTCGAAAAAAGTTCGATGATCTTTTTCATCTTTTCGAACTTGGGTGGCAGCGTATCAAGCCACGCCAGTTGCGCCTGCTGTCGCGCGGTCAGCTTCTGGGCCATGCCGGCAATCTAGTGGTCGCTGCCGTTCTGCTTGTCCCAGGTGGCGCGCAGGGCCAGGGTGTCGCCGCGCGGTGGCAGTTCGAGATTCGCGGTACATCGGGTTCGGGCAACGAAATGGGTGACCTTCGCATCGATGGTGTGAAGGGCCGGCTGCTGCTTGCATTCGATGACAGCGCCTTTCAGCCGCTCGAGCACCTCAAGATCGAGAAGGGACGTATCTCGTTCGCACTGGCCGGTGGCCGTCGCCAGTTCGATGGCACCGTCACCGACACCGCGATGCACGGGACGATGCGCGACGTGACCGGTGCGACGCATACCTGGGACGCGCTGCCGCTCAGCCCGGCCAGCACTATCTGGCCCGTGCCGCCGCGAGTGACGGTGCGCCAATTGGTGATGGGCACGAGTCGTGTCACGGTGAGAGTGCCCGCCCATTGGGCCGCGATGGTGCCGACCCGGGCTGCGATCGAAACGGAATACGGCGAACTCGCGCACCTCGCTGGTGCCTCGCCGCTCACCGCCGATGCGCGTGCGGAGCGCGCACAACTCTTCGTACTTGGCTTCGACGAGTCCGCGCGCGCCTCCGCCCGCGCGCTGATCGCCCGCATCGCCCGATCGTCGGCCGCCGATGCAACGTTCCAACGGCTCTTCGGCGGCGTGGACGCCAAAACCGACCTGCATGATGCCGCGTTGAGTTACGCACCGCTCTATCTGCAGAGCTTCAGGTTGATTACTGCAGGCGACGGACTGCAACAGCTTGGTGAGCTGGCCGATTCCACCAATGCGCTTGGCGTGCGCGAGAGTGCCTGGCGCTTGTGGAGCAGGATGGCGAAGGACAGCGTCGCGATTCTCTCGCGCATCGCCACGCTCACCGGCCGCGATCCGCAGGCTGGCAAGGCCGTGTTCGCGCTCATTGCCGGGTACGGCGATGCGTTGAAGTGGTGGCGGGAAGCAACGCAGTGGCTGCTGACCAAGCACTGGCTCGACACACCGAGCGGGGCGCGTTCACCGGCCCAACTGGTGGCGCAATTCTGGAGCGTTGATTCGTTGGCGCTTCCCGACATCAATCCTGCACGATTTGGGGCTGCGGCTGCCATTCCGATTGTCTCTGCGCTGCACATTGGTCCGCATCTGATGCGGGCTCGCAATGCCAGCGCCACCGAATGGCTCGCCGGTGCAGGCATGCGCGAGGCGTTTGACGCATGGCGTCCCTTGCGCTGGGGTGAAATTCCACTTGTGGTGGAAATTGGTGGTGAAGCGGAGACGGTATTGTCACCGTGGGCACAGGGCGAAGCACGGCCGTCGGCGTTCTTCGGCGACCGTGACGCAATCCGCATTGATCCTGGTTTCAGCCCGTTCGCCGCCGTGGCCACGATTGTGCACGAATGGCACCACTTGCTCGCGGCGCAACGACGACTCGCTGGCGCCCATCCCCCGGCGCTGGTTGACGGACCGGTGCAGTTGCGCCTGCTCGAAGACGATCCGTGGATCGCCGAGGGGTTTGCCGAATGGGCGACCGAGGAAACCTTGCGGCCCGCGGGCGCATCTGCCGCGCTCCTGAATTTCAGTCAAGCGGAAAAGCGACTGGCGATTGCTGAGCGGAACGCCGAGGATCCACACGCGATTGGGTACGGGCTCGTGCGCGGTGCGGCGGCGGGGCGCAGCACGTCGGCGGTTCGGGACCTGCTCGTCGCCTCCTTGCACGATCTCGGCCTCGTGGCACGCCGCCTCAAGCTCTCGGCGCCAACGGCGGGCCGGCGTCCAGATGTCATCCTGCACCGTCCGGCCAACGCGGCCGTCATCCCCGGCATTACCTTCACGTGGGACGAGGGGACCGTGTTCGATCTGTCGCGCCGCCTCGTCATTCCCAACACTCGCTCGGAGCATTGATGTCGCGCATTCATCGTGTGGTGACGCTGGTGGGCATGGCGTTGTTCGTTGTGGTGTCGGCAGTCCGCGCACAACTCACGGTGCCGGAACGTACCAACGGCGAACGCACCTCGACGCACGCAGAAGTGCTCGCGTTCATTGACTCGCTGGTAAAACACGGCGCCAAGATGACACTCGGCACGCTCGGCGAATCGCCGCAGGGTAAGCGTCTGCCGTATGCAATTCTGGCGCGACCGCTCATTGCCACGCCGGCAGCAGCCAGGGCATCGGGCAAGCCGCTGCTCTATATCGAGGGAAACATTCACGCTGGAGAAGTCGAGGGGAAAGAGGCCGTGCAGATGCTGATGCGCGACCTGACGCTCGGCAAATTGAAGCCGCTGCTCGACAGCGTGATCATCATCTTCGTACCGATGTACAACGCGGATGGTAACGACGCTTTTGGCCCGCAGGACCTGAACCGCGGTGAACAGAGCGGCCCGGAAATGGTCGGGTTGCGCGCCAACGGCCAGGGCTACGACCTCAATCGCGACTACGTGAAGCAGGAAGCGCCGGAGACGCGCGCCTCACTGGCACTGGTGGCGAAGTGGGATCCGGATCTCTTCATGGACCTGCACACCACCGACGGCAGTTACCACGGCTACGCGCTGACGTATTCTCCGGGATTGAATCCCAATCACACGCCGACCAACGATTGGGTGACCGACACGCTGCTCGAGCAGGTGCGGAAGCGGGTGCGTGAGCGGGAGCATTTCGAGATGTACCCCTACGGAAACTTCGACGGCGGCAACACCACGCCGACCGGCTGGCGTACCTACGAATCGCTGCCGCGATATGGCACTAATCTCGCCGGCATGACGCGCATCTCCGTGCTCAGCGAGGCGATGTCGCACGATCCGTTTCCGCGCCGGATCGACGCGACGTATGCCTTCATCCTGGAAACCATTCGCTACGTCAATGAGCACAAGGTCGAGATGCGCCGGCATGAAGCGCTGACCGCGAAGTACCGACCGGACTCCGTGGTGGTGCGTGGCAACTCGCTGGCAACCTCGCCGGTGCGCAAGGACACGGTGCTTGTGGCCGTCACCAAGACGATCACACTGCCGCGTTCGGACTCTGCAGCGCGCGCCACTGCGCCGCGCACTCCGCAACAGAAGGACACGGTTGGTGTTTGCGCCGCGCCGGGAGCCGGTGGCGCGGGTGGGCGCGGGAATCGTGGTGGTGGGGCACCCGGCGCCGGCGCGCCGGCGGGCGGTAATCGTGGTCGCGGCGGCGCGGGCACCACGCGAGACATTCAGGAAGCGACCGGCGAAGTGCATCCGGTGGTGATGGACGTTCGCGATCGCTTTGGTGCGGTACGCAAGGAAGCCATTCCTGCGGCGTATGTGTTTGGATCGGCGTTCAGCAAGGTGGTGGAGTTGATGCGTCGCCAGGGAATTGCTGTGCAGAAGACCAGCGCATCATGGGCCGGAACGGCTGCGAGATTCGTCGTCGATTCGGTGACGCACACCCGGTTCTTCGAAGGGCACTGCGGGATGATGCTTGAGGGAAGCTGGGCGGCACCTGCCGCTGACACAGTCGCCGCGGGGTCCTTCGTGGTGTCGACCAATCAGCGCTTCGGGATGCTCGCGGCGTTCTTGCTCGATCCGTCGTCGGAGGATGGGTACACGGCCTGGAATTTCTTCGATGCCGGGATCAAGGCTCATGCGCCGGCGCCAGTCAGGCGTCTGGCCAAGCTGCCGGTGGTCAAGATGACGATGGTGCCGTAGGGCGTCTCCGCAACGCTACGGATACTGATGATTCGCTCGATCCCCCAGATTTGAGGTTCCCACTTTCTGGGGGTTCCCATTCGTAAGACGTTGTTGGTTACCGTGGCCGCGGTGCTCGTGGCCGTGCGCGCCGAGTCCCGGGCGAAGCCGGGCGTGTTCTGGCCGGCCGAACCCGGCGAGAATCATCTCAGCAACATTCGACAGATCACGTTTGGCGGCAACAATGCCGAGTCGTACTTTTCGGCCGATGGCAAACGGCTGATCTTCCAGCACAAGGACAGCGTCGCCAAAACGAAGGGCTGCGATCAGGAGTACGTCATGAACATTGACGGCTCCAACATGCGACGTATCTCCAACGGCAAGGGGCGCACGACCTGCGGGTACTTCATCGAACGCGACCAGCGCATTGTGTACAGCTCGACCTTCGCGCACGATACCGCGTGCCCAGCCGTACCTGATGCATCGCTCGGATACATCTGGCCGGTCGGACATTTCGAAATTTACTCGGCGAAACCCGATGGCAGCGATCATCGACAGCTCACCAACAACGGCACGTACAACGCCGAAACCACGGCGAGTGCCGACGGCAAGCGGCTGATCTTCACGTCCACGCGTGATGGCGACATCGACCTCTACACCATGAACAGCGATGGCACGGACGCGCGCCGCATCACCAATCGTCTTGGCTACGACGGTGGCGGCGTCTTCTCGCCCGATGGCAAGTTGATCACCTGGCGCGCTGCATATCCGGCGACGGCGAGCGACACGGCAGAGTACAAGCGGCTGCTGGCGCAGCGCCTGGTGCGCCCGGCGGCGCTCGAACTCTGGGTTGCCAATGCCGATGGTTCGGCTGCCCGCGAGATCACCCACCTTGGCGGCGCGAACTGGGCGCCATCGTTCTTCCGGGACGGCAAGCGAATCATCTTTGCTTCCAACTACGCTGATCCGCACGGCGGCAATTTCGACCTCTTCAAGGTCAACGCCGACGGCACCGGGATGGAAAAAATCACCACCAGCAGCGAGTTTGATGGGTTCCCGATGTTTTCTCCCGACGGAAAGAAACTCGTCTGGGCGTCGAGCCGTCATGGAAAGGTCCCCGGCGAAATCAATCTGTTCATTGCGGACTGGAAGGACTAGCACATGGCGGCGAATCGCGGGGCAAGAATGGCTCGGTCGTTTCTGGACTGGCTCAAGTCGATTGCCTTTGCGTTCGTCGTCTGGATTTTCCTGCGCATCTTCGTCGTGGAAGCGTTCACCATCCCGTCAGGGAGCATGAAGAACACGCTGCTGGTTGGTGATTTTCTCTTCGTCAACAAATTTCTGTACGGCGCCGAAGTGCCCTACCTCCACAAGCGACTGCCGGTGGTGCGCGAACCGCGCCACGGCGACATCCTCGTTTTCGATTCGGTCGAAGAGGACATGAAGATCGTCAAGCGTTGCATCGGCATTCCGGGTGACACCATTGCGATGCGTCACGGTGTGGTCTTCCGCAACGGCGTCGCGGTGCAGGAGCCGTACGCGATCAACAGCGATCCGCAATCAGGGATGGCCGACCTTGATCGGCAGAAAATGCGCGAGTGGCAGGTCAGTCATTTCGCCGGACCAGTTCCGGTGCCGTATCATCCTGACCTGCACGATTGGGGTCCGGTGGTGGTGCCGCACGACTCGCTGTTTGTCATGGGCGACAATCGCGATGATTCGAAGGATGGTCGCTACTGGGGCTTCTTGCCGAGGCGCAATGTGCGCGGTACGCCGATGCTGGTGTACTTCAGTTACGATGCCGAGAGTTTTCGGAAGATGGCGTTCTTCAGGGATGTTCGATGGGGGCGGCTGTTTTCCGTGCCACGGTGAGATCGCCGTAGGCGCGCAGCCCCTGCGTGCATGACGGGCGCAGCGGGCTGCGCACTACGGCTGAGACGCCGGCGTCGCCGATCCCCGATCGATATAGGTCACCACTCGGCCGCAGGTCCCGCATGTGAGGCTGACCCTCCCCTCCACGGGGTGGCCATGGCCGGGACGAGCCGGACTCCTGGTCACTGTGGCCGCGCCGCAGCTCGGGCAGGGCAGCGCCTTCCCTTCGCGGTCGGCGGAAATCAGTCCGAGCGCCTCATCGGGGCGGAATTCCTTGACGTGGCGACGGCTCATCTCCATTTGAGGTACGCCTTTCTGACGGACTCGTCAAGGCTTTCGACGGGCTTTCTCTTGACGTAGCCCCCTCGCCGGGTCTACGTTCGCCGTTTTGAGGGTTTCCCGGATCCCGGTACTGGCGGGGGAAGAGGTTCTTTTGACCGAGTTGGCCGCACCACAGATTTCGTCCTTGATGGAAGCCCTTCCGGGCATTGCCGCAGTGTTGCGGAGTCCGGTGGCCAATGCCATGGTGGCCATTTCCCGGTCGGCGGCAGGGCTGGAGGAGTTCCAGCTGTCCCACGGGGAGGAGCTGCTCCGGTTCGGCGTTCGCCGGAACCTGCTGACACCCGAGGAAGTTGACAAAGTCCTCGATGAATTACGGGAAGTCGTGTCGAAACGGCCGCCCAAGCCGGTCGTGCCTCAGGCCAAGAAGCCGTTGCTTCCGCCGAAGCCGGAGCTCCCCAAGGTGCCGCATCGCCCCAAGGGGATCCAGTTGAAGCCGACGCCGAAGCGGCCGCTGCTGCCGCCGCTGCCCTTCAAGCCAGCGCTGCCGGTGAAGAAGGTTGCCCCGCCGCCGCCACCCGTGGCGAAGAAGCCGATCGCCGTCAAGTCGGTCGCGAAGCCAACAGCCCACAAACCGGCGCCAGTGAAGAAGGTGGCGGCGAAGGTTGTGGCGAAGGGAGTTGTGAAGGGAGCCAAGAAGGTCGCGCCGAAGAAGCGTTAGACGCGGAAGCCCTTCACCAGTCTGGTGAGTCGTCCGGCGGTGCCCACTACGGTGGTCGCCGCCGTTGCGATTTCCTGGGTAGCGATCGATTGCTCTTCGGCGGAATCGGTGACGGCCTGTGCGGCGTATGCATTTCCTTGCGAGGCCCTCGCGACGTCAGCGGCGGTGGCGGCAAGACGGTCGGCGAGTTCCCGATGCGCCGCTGCTTCGCGCGCCACCGTTCCCGCTGCCTGACTCACCTCCTCGACGGCCTTCACGATCTCGGCCAGTGCGCGGGTGACGCCACCTGCGATGCCCTCGACACCCGCGACGCGCTCCTTACCGGCGGCCACCGTGTCGGCGACCTGATGCACTTGATCCTGCAGCGTGGCCACCGTCTTGGCGATGCGACGCGCACCCTCTGCGCTGGTTTCGGCGAGTTGCCGAATTTCGCCGGCGACGACCGCAAAGCCATCGCCGGCCTCGCCAGCCCGTGCAGCCTCGATCGCGGCGTTGAGCGCCAGCAATTCCGTCTGCGATGCAAGCTGACCAACGAGCGCCACGAACTCCTGCACCGCCGCTGCCGCCCCGGTGAGTCGCTCGACCGAACTCGTGGTGCGCTCCACCACTTCATGCAGTTCGAGCAATGTGGCCGACGCCGCACCGAGATGTCCTTGATGGGTGGCAGCCGTTCGACGAATCGCATCGGCGACGCCGACGACGCGCTGACCAGCGCCGGCACTCCGCGCAGCCGCTGCACGCAAGTCGCCGAGCAGCGCATCACTTTCGCGCATGGCGTCGGCCTGACGTTCGGCGCTGGCTGATACTTCGCCGATAGCGCGTGAAACCTGGCGTGCGCTATCGGACAATTGTGTTGATCGCGATGAAAGTTGCGATGCATTTTCCGTGAGAGATGCAGAGACGTCGGCCACGCTGCCGACAATGCCACGCAGTCCCTCGCTCATTTTCTGTACGGCAGCAGCAAGGAGGCCCAGTTCCTTCGGCATCTGTCCGACGTCGATCGGCCGCAAGTCGCCGGCGCCGACGCGTTCGGTCGCGCGGACCAGTCGCCGCAGCGGCTGCACAACAGAGCGCACCGTCACGACCGCCGAGGCGACACCGACGGCAAGCACGACGGTGAAGACCAGCCAGATAATCTTGTGTCGTTGTTCGCTTGCCTGCTGGATGCGATCATCACGCTCGGTCGCTGCCGATTCCTGCACGGCGAGCAGCGCTCGCACCTCATTGAGCAACGAATCGGCGATGACACCGCGTCGCGACTCGCTCGGCTGCGCACCGCCCGGCGAGGTTGCTTCGAGTTCCTTGGCGAGGGCCGCGACGCGATCGGCGACCCGACGTTCTGCCGCAGTGAGCTGAAAGAGTTCGTACGAGCGCCGCGACATTGCCAGCGAGGCAAACGAGGAATCGAGGCGGCCCTGCGCGGCGGTGTCGGCGTGGAGTGCCAGTGCGTCGCCCGCGCGGATTGCCGTCACGGCGTCGTGCGTGATTGCCTGCGCGAGGACGTTGCGTTCGCGCAACATCACCAGTTCCCCGCCAACGGCGTCGCTCAGCGAGTTCATCGCGGAGACACCGACCAGCGTCATGCCGAAGACGAGCAGCAGGAGCAGGGTGGTGCCAGAGGTAACGCGCCAACGGAGCGAGGGGAGATTTGCCATGCGCCTCGAAAGTAACGGTGCAATGCGCATCGGATGCCAGCGCCGGGCAGCCAGTAGCCAGTAGCCAGCCCCCCGTCTATCATCCCAACGATGTCCATCCCGACTGCGCTCGCCATCCGGACCTTCTCCGACCATGCTGAGGCGCTGGCCCACTGTATCCTGCGGGCCGGGGCAGCGCCGCGCATTCTGGCGTACGACGATACCGTGGGGTGCCCGGTCGAGCAGGCGCTGGCGGCTCTGGAGTGGACCCGAGTGGTCGGGATCCTCCCCGACGACGACCTCCTGCACGCTGGTCGGTTGACCAGTGAAACGGCCGCAGCGGTGGTGGAACGCAAGATCGGCGATACCCGCCGCTGGGTTTTTCTGGGTCCGCGACTGGACGCGGCGCCCGTCGCCCCGATCGAGGGTGAGCACATTCTCGAGGAACCGGGAGTGGTCGGTATTGCGTTTGATGATCGTGCGCTCGCCCTCGCCCATTTTCTTCGGGCCACCGGTGGTGCCGGTGCGTTGCTGGCGCAGCTGGGGCGGCGTGCCCCGGAGCTGCGTCACATGCGACGCTGGCTCGCGCCGATTGTGCAGGAGCTTGACATGCCGCGCCGGCTGATCGCTGGCTGGTTCGCGGCCTCATCTGGTGGTGCGTTGTTTGTCGGCGAGGACGCCGGCGAGACGACCCATCGTTACATCGAAGTGGGTATCGATTCGTGAATGCATTCATCAGGTACTGTGCGGTGTTGGCGGTTGCGGCAGTCACCCTCGTCTCCCAGGCCGGCGCGCAGGGTCAGCCGGTGTCCGGATCAAAGGTTCGCGATCTGATCATCGAAGATTCGCTCACACCGACGAAGATGTCGCTGCGCGGTTACGTCGCCGACTTGCGCGACTCGCTGGTGAAGGTCGAGTCGAACCAGTCGCTTCTCGCGAAGGCCATCAGAGCAAACATGACGTCAGTGGTCGTGTCGCAAGGCCGTGAACTTGCCCGCAATTGTAGCAAAGGTGCCGTGATGGTGGCGCTCACCACCAAGCGGATCGAGCCGATGAACACCCAGAATGAGCAGGGTGACTTGGCGTTGCATGCCTATCGCAGTGCGTTGTCGACCCTTGGCGAAGATCTGCGCCGCTGTGCGCACGGTGACTCGCTGACCATGGCCGCCGCACCCCTCGATCAGGTCAAGCTTGAAAACATCGCAACCGCCGCGCGGGAGTCGATCAGTCAGTACGACGTCGTCCGTGACGGCCTGATGAAGCTCCTCGGCATCACGTTGCCGATCAAAGGCGATATCTGGAGGCGCTAGACCCCCGGCCGGATGCTGTGGGTTTGTGGATCAACATTTCCACATGACGTGGGCAAGCGCGGCAAACCCTGCCAGAGACGTGACTTCCAACCCACATTGAAGTCACGTTGACATGAGCTAACCCGAATAAAATCAGGCACTTGCGGGATTTTGACCTATCGGTACCTTGGATAAAGTACCGATGGGGCGTTTCGCATGTCTCATCCTCTCCGATCTGGCGCCTCGGAGAGCCGTGCGAGCGAGCGGTCCGCGAGCCTCTCGACCCGCAGCGCCCTTGTTGCCGCAGCGCCCCCGAGCGAGGCGCCAACTTGCGAAGCGGTCGACCAGCCTGTCTGGTCGGCCGTTTCTTTTTGTGGGTGCGACGATAGACGAGCGAGGGGAGACGAGTATGCTATCGGTCTCTCGTCTCTCGTTTCTCGTCTCTCCCAAAACTCTCACTCCGCTTAAACATCCACCGCCCGTCCAGCTGCCAGATCTTCTTCGCCGAGATTCCTTCGCCGTCGGGAAAGTTTTCCTTCAGCGCGTAGGCTTCGTTGATCGATGCGGTCTTCGCACTCGCGTCATCGGCGAAGTGCAGAATCTCTGCTTCGAGCGTCAGCGGCTTCACTGGCGCACCGTGTTCCAGCTTGCCGTGATGGGAGAGGATGAAGTGCTCGAGGATCAGCAGCTCGGCCGGCGTACAAGGTGGCGTACCTGCGCGGGCCATCGCCTCACGCAACATGATCACGCCTTGCACGACGTGGCCCACGAGTCGCCCGCGCTCCGTGGTGTCGAAGGCGCCGGTTTCCCAGCTATAGCATTCCGTCTTGCCAATGTCGTGCAGCAGTACTCCGGCCACAACGAGTTCCACGTCCGCCTTGGCGACGCGAGCAATCTGCAGCCCGATCGCGAGCACTTCACAGGTGTGTTGCAGCAATCCGCCGAGCAGGGCATGGTGGCCGGTGCCAGGCGCGCCAGGACACTGCTCGTAGCGTTCGCGAAACGCCTCGTCGCCATAGAAGAGGTCGAGCACGGCGCGCAGGCGCGGCGCGGTGAGCTTGTCGCGCTGTTCATCAACGAACTGCCAATACTTGTCGACCGGTCCAACACTCGGTGCGAGGTCCGACAGCGGAACTTCGCCTTTCGGGAGTTGACGGACCGACTTGGCGTCGAGCTGATTGGCATCACGGTATGTGGTGATCTTGCCGACGACCTGGACTAGCATCCCCTTGGCGATGCCGCGAATCAGTTCGTCACTCCCCGACCAGAACGGTGCCGACTCGATTCTTCCGGTGCGATTGCCGAAGGTGAGTGTCGTGCGGGGATGATCGCCGCCCTTGGCGGAGACATCGAGGACGAGCAACGGGTGGTGCACGTCGTCGCCGGCGGAGAGGGCGGGGATGTCGAG
>JANYCP010000028.1 GCA_025360265.1 Gemmatimonadota bacterium | reverse complement strand
GAGGGCACACGTGCATTCGCCCGAGAGCCGCTCCGGCGCGGGCCCAGACGCCGAGAAGTATGCTGTGTCGGGGCGGTGGGAACGGGCGGCCGAAACAGGTGAGCAGTACGCCATGATTGAGTATGCCCGAACATCTGAGCTCGCTGGAGCGTTCGTCTATCACACCTTCCTCGCCGAGGGGTTGGTCGGGCGGAATCGGATTCGAATGTCCTACCGATTTGAGCGAACCGAGCGACCGGAGGAGCTTCGGCTTTTCGATCAGTTTCGCACAGTGCGGCCGAGCCCGGACAACAGCATCCTCGGGATCAGTCGCTGGACATTGCATACGTTGCACCTGGCCTACGACGCGACGTCGTCTAGTGGTAAGCTGGTGATTCAGCCGTTCGTCGAGGGAACACTGGGGGGTGTGGCGAGTGTTGGCGGCGGGATCTTTGATCCGGTGAGTCAGTACGGCACGGATCAGGTCAAGGCGCTGAATATCGGGATCGTGATCGGGTGGGGGATGCGCGGACATCGAATGGGCCGGTATGGCGTTTCGATGGATGAGATGCGTGGCATGGCAGGGATGAAGATGTAGCTTCTACGTCGGGCAAGATTTCTCGAGTACCTGGAGTCAGCAGATGCAGGCACGCAACATCTTCAGCGCGGCCCTCGTAGTTCTCGGCGCGTCGTGCACCACCGCGACCACCACGACAGTGACACCGAACCCGCCGGCCGCAGTGGCGGCGTTCAACGGCAATAACCAGACGTCCGGCGTCAACGCGGTACTGGTTACACCGCTCAGCGTACGAGTAACTGACGCCGCTGGAGCGAGCATCTCGGGCGTTCAGGTGACCTGGACGGTTACTGCGGGTGGCGGCAGCGTGGCGCCGACAACCTCGACGACTGACTCCACCGGACGCGCCGCCACGGTGTTTACCCTTGGGTCGGCGGTTGGCACACAAACCGCGCGTGCCTCGGTTGCCAATCTCACATCGACGGTGACGTTCAGCGCGACGGCGATTTCGAACGCTCCGGTGTCGGCGATTACACTCCTCGCGAGCATCCCGACACCGACTGGGGCAACCTATGCACACGATTCGTACGCGCGCGATGGACTGGTATTCGGATTCATGTGGAATAGCGGTGTGCGAATCTACGACGTGGGCAACGGGATGTCGGGCGGCTCGCCGAGCAATCCGGTGCTGGTCGGTTCGCTGATCACGAATCTCAATGGGGTGTCGTCACCCGATGTGCACAATGGCTGGTGGTTCCACAATCCCGTGACTGGCCAGAACAAGTACCTGTTCATTGGTCAGGAGGGGCCCGGTTCTGTCGGATCCTCGTCGTCCGGCGACATACATATCGTTGACGTCTCAAACATGGCGACACCGGTCGAAGTCGGATTCATCCACGTTGCCGGTGCTGGCGTCCACAACTTCTGGATGGACGAGGCAAATCAGGTGCTCTACGCGGCATACTACAACGCCGGCGTAGTGAAGATCGATGTGTCGGGTACACTGGTCGGTGATATGTCGAGCCGTGTCGTGGCGCAGGTGAAGCCGGGCGGTACGGGAAACACGTACATCTGGGGTGTGATGCTCGCCAACGGCACCCTGTACGCCACGGACATGCTCAGCGGATTCTGGGCGCTTGATCCGGTGACACTGGCAACGAGGGGCGGCGGCAACAACGTGCCGGAACGATATGGCTCCGACCAATGGATTGCTGGTCAGTATGCATACAGCGGCAGCTGGGGCACTCGAGTCACCCGCGGTAACGCAATCAAAATCTGGTCGCTCGGCGTTAACGGTGCACCAACGCTGGCGGATTCGCTGATCATTGCGAACATCACGACGGTAAGTGATGTGGCTGTTTCTCCGGATGGCAAGATGCTCATCGCCACTGCGGAGGGTGGAACGGGGCAAGGCCTGTATGTCTACAATCGGACAAACCCGGCCAAGCCTGTGCTCGTGGCATCGTACTTCACGCCCCAAGGCGAGCACACCGGCGAGGTCGCGGTGATCAACGGGCGCACGTATGTATTTGCGTCGCGCGATCCCGGCGCGCCGCAACTCGACATCTTCGACATCACCGGTCTGGTTCCCTAGGTGTCGTTCGGTCGCGGTTGCCAGCTCGCCTGGATCGCGACGTTGGCCGCATGCGCGCCCGGGTCAACCACTCCCGAGCCGACGCCAGGGATGAAGGCCTACGTCACCTCGCCAACTGTCGAGATCGCCGGCGGCGGCGCCCAACTGGTGATGGCCAGCGTGACGCGACTCAACGGATATGATGGCGACATCGCGCTGGTCGTCGACGCTCTGCCGGAAGGGATGCGGGCGGAGAGCGACGGTATGCAGACAGCGGACGGTGTGTCGAGCGCATTGATTGCAATCGTCGCATCCACTGCCGTGATCCCGGGCAAGTATCCGGTGAGCGTGCGCGCCATCGGGTTCGGTGTTCCGGACGCATCCGTCGCACTTTCCGTCGAGGTGTCGCCTGCGGGCACTCCGGTGTACACGCTCGAAGCGAGACCGATCTCCGCGTATCAAGGAGCGAGCACCGTGGTGCGGGCCAGCATCGACCGCGGGGCGAACACGAAGAGCGTGCCGGTAACGCTTACCGCGACGGCTGTGCCGAACGGCGTCGGCGTATTGCTCTACCCGGAAACGAATGTCGCCGCGATCACGACGATGACAGTGGTGGTGGGACCCGGGGTCCCGCTTGGTCAATACGCCATCACCCTTCGCGGCGTGTCGGTCGGGCTGCCCGACAGGGTGGCCACCATCCCCCTGACCGTCCTGTCCAAGCCCTAGCCGCTCCCAATTCCCACCCTGACAGCATATCGTTGTCTCCTCCTGTCTCCGACCCGAGTGCACCGTGCGCCTCCGTCTTTGCTGCCTGCTCGTCCCGATCGTTGCTTGGACCACGACGGGCGCTGCTCAGAGTATTTCTGGATTCTCCCCCGCTGGGGCTGGGCGCGAGCTGCAACTTGAGAGGCGGTTGCAGGCGATTCCGGATACGGTCACCGCGCAGACGTGGACCCGGGCACTCGCCGCCAAGCCGCACGTCGCCGGCACACCGGCGCAGCGAGAGACGGCCGACTATGTGTTGCGCCAAATGGCGTCGTGGGGACTCGACACCCAGCGCGTGGCGTTCAAGGTGTACCTGCCATACAGCGATTCGACCATCGTCGAGCGTGTGACGCCGACGCACCTCCGACTCAACCTCGAAGAACCACCGATACCGGGCGACCCGACGACGATTCTCAAGCCGTGGCCTGCCATGAACGGCAACTCCGGCAAGGGTGACGTCACCGCACCGCTGGTGTACGTGAACCAGGGACTCCCGGCTGATTACGCCTTGCTCGATTCGCTTGGCGTCTCGGTGCGCGGCAAGATCGCGATTGTTCGTTACGGCGGTTCGTTCCGCGGCATCAAGGCGCGGGAAGCTGAATCGCATGGCGCCATCGGTCTGCTCATCTATTCCGATCCGAAGGACGATGGCTTCGGCGCAGGCGCCGTTTATCCTGACGGACCGATGCGCAATCCGCAGGGGGTGCAGCGCGGTTCGATTTACAATGGCAACGGCGATCCCACCACGCCCGACTGGGCGTCAACCGAAAACGCCAAGCGCGTGCGCGAAGATTCGCTCGCCGTGCCGCAC
>JANYCP010000026.1 GCA_025360265.1 Gemmatimonadota bacterium | reverse complement strand
GAGGGCACACGTGCATTCGCCCGAGAGCCGCTCCGGCGCGGGCCCAGACGCCGAGAAGTATGCTGTGTCGGGGCGGTGGGAACGGGCGGCCGAAACAGGTGAGCAGTACGCCATGATTGAGTATGCCCGAACATCTGAGCTGGCTGGAGCGTTCGTCTATCACACCTTCCTCGCCGAGGGGTTGGTCGGGCGGAATCGGATTCGAATGTCCTACCGATTTGAGCGAACCGAGCGACCGGAGGAGCTCCGGTTTTTCGATCAGTTTCGCACAGTGCGGCCCAGCCCGGACAACAGTATCCTGGGGATCAGCCGGTGGACGTTGAACACGCTGCATCTTGCGTACGATGCGACCCCGCCGCATGGTACCCTGGTGATTCAGCCGTTCGTCGAGGGAACGATTGGCCGGGTGGCGAGCATCGGCGGCGGAATCTTCGATCCGGTACGCCAGTACGGCGCTGATCAGGTGCGGTCGCTGAACATTGGTGTGGTGATTGGCTGGGGAATGCGCGGGCACCGGATGGGCGTCTACGGCGCACCGATGAGCAGCATGCAGGGAATGGCGGGGATGAAAATGTAGGTTGCGGGCTGCGGCAGCTCACTAGTACTTGGAGTTAACAGATGCAGGCACGGCAGTCGTTCGGGGCGATTCTGGCAATCGTCAGCGCGTCGTGTACCACCGCTACGACCACGGTTGTCGCCAGTCCACCGGCAGCACTCATGGCTGTCGGCTGCACCAATCCGTCCTATCCAATCAATAGCGCACTCCCGGCCCAGTTCGCCGTCAAGGTGACCGATTCGGCCGGTGCTCCGGTCGCCGGCGTGCAGGTGGCCTGGTCGGTGGTGAGCGGCGGCGGCAGTGTCGCCCCCGCGACCTCGACCACCGACTCCACCGGGCGCGCCACGACGACGTTCACCCTCGGTTCGGTTGTCGGCGCTCAGGCCGTCCGTGCCACAGTTACCGCACTCGCCACGTTCGCGACATTTGCACCGATCGGTACTTCGCTTGCACCAGTGAGCGCCATCACCCTGGTCAGCAGCACGCCAACGCCCACCGGCGCAACGTACGCCCATGACAGTTACGTGCGCGACGGCCTCGCCTTCGCCTTCATGTGGAATGCCGGTGTGCGCATCTATGATGTTGGCAATGGCATGGCGTGTGGATCGGCCGCCAATCCCGTGCTGGTAAGTTCGCTGATCACCAACCTCAACGGAGTGAGTTTCGCCGGCGTTCACAACGGTTGGTGGTTCCACAATCCCGTGTCGGGCCAGAACAAGTACTTGTTCATCGGCCAGGAAGGACCGGGATCCGTTGGCTCGAGTTCCTCCGGCGACATCCATATCGTCGACGTATCGAATCTGGCGTCGCCCGTCGAAGTTGGATTCATCCACGTCGCTGGCGCCGGCGTCCACAACTTCTGGATGGATGAAGCGAATCAGGTCCTGTACGCCGCGTACTACAACGCTGGCGTGGTGAAGATTGACGTTTCCGGAACGCTTTCGGGAGATATGTCGAGCCGGATCATGACGCAGGTAAAGCCGGGCGGTAGCGGCAACACCTATATCTGGGGCGTGATGCTGGCGAATGGCACACTATACGCCACCGATATGCTCAGCGGATTCTGGGCGCTCGATCCAGTGACGCTCGCGACGAAGGGCGGTGGCGGCAACGTGCCGGAGCGGTATGGCTCCGACCAGTGGGTGGCGGGTCAGTATGGATACAGTGGCACCTGGGGGACCCGGGCGACTCGTGGCAACGCCATCAAAATCTGGGCACTCGGCGCGAATGGTGCGCCGACGCTCGCGGATTCTCTGATCATCGCGAACATCACGACAGTAAGCGATGTGGCGGTCACTGCTGATGGCAAGATGCTCATCGCCACTGCGGAGGGTGGAACGGGGCAAGGCCTGTATGTCTACAATCGGACAAACCCGGCCAAGCCGGTGCTGGTGGCATCGTACTTTACGACGCAAGGTGAGCACACCGGCGAGGTCGCCGTGATCAACGGGCGCACGTACGTGTTTTGTTCTCGCGATCCCAATGTGCAGCAACTGGACATTTTCGACATCACCGGCCTGGTGCCCTAAATGTCGTTCTGTCGCGGTTGCCGGCTCGCCTGGATCGCGACGATGGCCGCGTGCGCGCCCGCGTCAACCATTTCCGAGCCGACGCCAGGGATCATCGCGTATGTCACTTCGCCTACGGTCGAGATCACCGGCGGTGGGGCACAACTGGTGATGGCCAGCGTGACGCGGCTGAACGGATTCAACGGCGACGTTGAGGTTGTGGTTGACGCGTTGCCGGAAGGGATTCGCGCAGAGAGCAGTGGCATGGAGACCGCGGATCGCGTGTCAAGTACGTTGATAGCGATCGTCGCGTCGACGTCCGTGGCCCCGGGCGAGTACACGGTAAGCGTCCGCGCGATCGGGTTTGGTGTACCGGATGCGTCCGTGGCGCTGACGGTGGTCGTGTCGCCAGCTGGCACCCCGGTGTACACCCTAGAAGCGAGGCCAATCTCGGCGGTCGCCGGCGCGAGCGCCATCGTCCGCACCAGCATCGACCGCGGAGTGAACACCAAGAGCCGGCCGGTCACCGTGCTCGTGACCGACGTACCGAACGGTGTCGGTGTGTCCCTTTACCCGGAAACGAACGTTGCCGCCATCACGACCATGACGGTGGTGGTCGGACCAAACGTCCTGCCGGGGCAGTATGCCATCAAGATTCGCGGTGTGTCGGTCGGGCTCCCCGACCGGGTTGCCACCATCCCCCTGACGGTCCTGTCCAAGCCATAGCCGCTCCCAATTCCCACCCTGACAGCATATCGTTGTCTCCTCCTGTCTCCGACCCGAGTGCACCGTGCGCCTCCGTCTTTGTTGCCTGCTCGTCCCGATCGTTGCCTGGACCGCGACGGGCGCAGCCCAGAGTCTTTCAGGTTTTTCACCAGCCGGTGCCGCCCGCGAGCTGCAACTTGAGAGGCGTTTGCAGTCGATTCCGGACACCATCACCGCACAGACGTGGACCCGGGCATTGGCTGCCAAGCCGCATGTCGCGGGAACGCCGGCACAGCGGGAGACGGCCGACTACGTGTTACGCCAGATGGCGTCGTGGGGACTCGATACCCAGCGCGTGGCGTTCAAGGTGTACCTGCCATACAGCGATTCGACCATCGTCGAGCGCGTGACGCCGACGCACCTCCGACTCAATCTCGAAGAACCACCGATACCGGGCGACCCGACGACGATTCTCAAGCCGTGGCCTGCAATGAACGGCAACTCCGGCAAGGGCGATGTCACTGCGCCGCTGGTGTACGTGAACCAGGGACTCCCGGCCGATTACGCCGTGCTCGATTCGCTTGGTGTCTCGGTGCGCGGCAAGATCGCGATTGTCCGCTACGGCGGTTCGTTCCGCGGCATCAAGGCGCGGGAAGCTGAATCGCATGGCGCCATCGGTCTGCTCATCTATTCCGATCCGAAGGACGATGGCTTCGGCGCAGGCGCCGTGTATCCTGACGGACCGATGCGCAATCCGCAGGGGGTGCAGCGCGGTTCGATTTACAATGGCAACGGCGATCCCACCACGCCCGACTGGGCGTCAACCGAAAACGCCAAGCGCGTGCGCGAAGATTCGCTCGCCGTGCCGCAC
>JANYCP010000018.1 GCA_025360265.1 Gemmatimonadota bacterium | reverse complement strand
GAATCTTGCCCGTCGGTATCGCGAATCGAGCAGCGACTCGGTACGTCACGACCTCGAAGGGTACATGGTGGAGCGTCCGTGCCAGGCGTGTCACGGCAAGCGGTTGCGCCCAGAGTCGCTGACGGTCATGGTGGCCGGCCGAAGCATTGGTGACATCGTCGATCTCTCGATTGATGACGCCATCGCATTCTTCGAAAAAATCCCGGTCGGTCGCGGCATCGGTGGCGCTGTTGATCCGGATATTGCCGGACCAATCCTGAAGGAAGTGGTCGAGCGGCTCCGATTCCTGCGCGACGTCGGGCTCGACTACCTCACGCTCGGTCGTTCCGGTGGAACGTTGTCTGGCGGAGAAGCGCAGCGCATTCGGCTCGCCACGCAAATCGGATCGCGCCTGGTGGGCGTGCTCTACATCCTCGACGAGCCGAGCATCGGGCTGCATCAGCGGGACAACGCATTGCTGCTCGATACGCTTCGCGGGCTGCGCGACTTGGGCAACACGGTGATCGTGGTGGAGCATGACGAGGACACGATTCGCGAAGCGGATCACGTGATCGATCTCGGGCCGCGCGCCGGACGATTTGGCGGTGAGGTCGTGGTTGAGGGAACAGTCGCTGATGTGATGAAGCATCCGGACTCGCTGACCGCACGATATCTTCGTGGCGAGTTGCGCATCCCGGTGCCAGCGAAGCGCCGGCCACGCGAAGCGGGGAAGGCGTTGCGTGTTGTGGGCGCCAAGGAAAACAATCTGCGTGATCTCACCGTTGAGTTTCCGCTCGGCATGTTCGTCGCCGTGACCGGCGTCTCCGGGTCGGGCAAGTCGACGCTGGTCACCGACATCCTCTACCAGGCGCTGGCCCGTCACTTCTTTCGGGCGAAACTCGTTCCAGGTGCGCACACCCGCATCGAAGGACTCGATCGCCTCGACAAGGTGATCGACATCGACCAGTCGGCGATTGGTCGTACGCCTCGCTCCAATCCGGCCACCTACACCGGCCTCTTCACGCCGATTCGCGACCTGTTCACCCAGTTGCCCGAGGCGAAGATGCGCGGCTACGGACCGGGTCGCTTCTCCTTCAACGTCAAGGGCGGGCGATGCGAAGCCTGCCAGGGTGACGGCCTCGTCAAGATCGAGATGCACTTCCTCCCCGACGTCTATGTGCCATGCGACGTCTGCAAGGGGAAGCGTTACAATCGCGAAACGCTCGAGGTGCGCTATAAGGGACGCAACATTGCCGACGTGCTCGAGCTCACGGTCGAGGATGCGCTCGACTTTTTCTCAGCACAGCGTCGCATCGCTGAAAAGCTCGACCTGCTGAACGATGTCGGCCTGGGATACCTCCACCTCGGCCAGGCCGCGACGACGTTGTCGGGCGGCGAAGCGCAGCGAGTGAAGCTCGCGACGGAACTGGCCAAGCGTGACACCGGGCGCACCCTTTATATCCTGGACGAACCGACGACTGGCCTCCACTTCGAGGACGTCCGGCTCCTGCTCGAGGTGCTGCACCGCTTGGTGGGCAAGGGAAATTCGGTAATTGTCATCGAGCACAACCTCGACGTGATCAAGACGGCCGACTGGGTGGTGGACTTGGGCCCCGAAGGGGGCGTCCGGGGCGGGGCGGTTGTGGCGGAAGGGACGCCGGAAGACGTGGCGAAGGTGGCCGCGTCGCACACGGGGCGGTTCTTGAAGCGGGTCGTCGGCTAGATTCAGCCATGACCATCGAGTCGATCCTCGAAGCTCTCAGCTACGCCAACGGCAACGAGCTGCCAGTCCGGCTTGTGTTGCGCGATGGGTCCGAGATTACCGGCATTCCGATGAGCGTCGATACGCATATCACAGCGCACGAAGTCTTTCTCCATCCGACCGGTGATGCTGACACCGAGATCGGAATCTCGCTTGCCGCGATCGTTTCGGCGGAGATGGCCTGACATGGTTTCCCTCCTTGATATCATCGGTCCCGTCATGGTCGGACCGTCATCATCCCACACGGCGGGCGCATGCCGCCTCGGGCTGATCGCCCGCGCGTTGATCGGCGGCACACCCGACACTGCGAAAGTTGAGCTGCACGGATCGTTTGCCCGAACCGGCACAGGTCACGGTACCGATCGCGCAATTGCCGGTGGACTGATGGGCTACCAGCCGGATGATGTCCGTTTGCGCGAATCGCTGGAAGAGGCTGAGCGCACTGGGCTCGTGATCAAGTTCGAAAACACCAAGCTTCGGGGCGATCACCATCCCAACACGACGCGGATCACAGTCACTCGAGAAGACCGCAGCGTCGTGATGATCGGGTCGTCGATCGGTGCTGGCCGGATTGTCGTGACCGCCATTGATGGATTTCCGGTGGACATCACCGGCACCTACACGACGCTCGTCGTGGTGGCGCACGATGAACCGGGAATCGTGGCGAAGCTTGCGACTGCGCTGGCGGAGGAGAGCGTCAATCTCGCCACGATGCGGGTGTCGCGGCGCCAAAAGGGGGGTGACGCCATCCATATCTATGAGCTCGATTCGCCGCCGGGTCCGCCGGCGCTTGCTCGTATCCGAGAGCTCAAGGCCGTGAAAACGCTGCGCGTCGTCGAGCGAGTGGCCTGATGTACGACTCACTGATTGATGCGGTCGCGGCCGCCGAAGAGCAGAATATTTCGCTCGGCGAACTTGCGCTCCGAACCGAAGCAGCAGAAGGTCTCCGCAGCCGCGACGAGGTAGAGAGCGGATTGCAGCGCGCACTGGACGTGATGCGCGGCGCAGTTGATCGAGGCTTGGTGGGTGACTTGTTCAGCGTGTCGGGGCTCGTGGGTGGCGACGCGTTCAAGATGACCAAGGCGAAGGGTCCGCTCGCCGGCACCGTGTTCACCGATGCGCTCGCGGCCGCACTGGCGGTGCAGGAAGTGAATGCGGCAATGGGTGTCATCGTCGCGGCCCCGACAGCGGGCGGCGCCGGTGTGCTGCCCGGCGTGCTGCTCGGTCTCGCGAAACATCGCGAACTCTCTGATACGCAAATGGTCATGGCGCTGGCCACTGCCGGCCTCATTGGTGCTGTCGTCGCAGTGCGCGCGTCGCTCTCCGGCGCCGAGGGCGGGTGTCAGGCCGAAACTGGAGCGGCCGCAGGGATGGCAGCCGGCGCCGGCGTTGAACTGCTCGGCGGAACACCCCGGCAGGCAATGCACGCCGTCGCGGTCACGATGCAGGGCACCCTCGGCCTGGTCTGCGATCCGCTCGGCGGTCTGGTCGAAGTGCCGTGCGTCTATCGCAATGCGACCGGTGCCGCGATGGCGCTCTGCGGAATTGAATTGGCGCTGGCCGGTGTCGAGTTTCCGATCCCGGTTGACGAGGTCGTGGATACCATGGGCCAGATCGGCCGCGAGATGGATGTCCGCTACCGGGAGACCGCTGGCGGCGGGCTCGCCGCCACGCCGACCGGGCGCCGACTGGCTCGGGAGCGGCTGGTCCAAATCAAGCCCAAGAAGGGGAAATAGCGGCCTGTTTCCGGTTGAAACATCCGGAGCGGTGGGCCGTATGGCGGGGAAACAGGAGGCTGAGTGGTGGATGTCGAGGGCGTGCTGGCGATCATCTTTCTCTTTGGCGGCGGGTCCGTCGTGGCGATCTCGTTCTCCCCAATCGGGAAAGCTGTTGCAGATCGGCTGCGACACGGCAAGTCGCCGCTCCCGGCCCCGGAACTCGATCCAGCTGTCTTCGAAGAGCTGGACCACCTGCGCGCCGACTTGAGCGAAATGCAGGAACGACTCGATTTTGCTGAGCGCTTGCTTGTGAAACCTGTCGATGCCGGAAAGGAGTCCTGATGGGCGGTCTCGCGCTGATGATTCCAATTCTCGCACTGATGATTCCGCTCGTCGCGGTCGTCTCGAAGAGCGAGATCGGTCAGGCAATCGCCGATGCCATCCGACACAACAGTGGTGCTGCCAAGGGTGCTGCCAGTCGCGAAGTCGACCAGCT
>JANYCP010000009.1 GCA_025360265.1 Gemmatimonadota bacterium | reverse complement strand
GCGTGGACAGAATCGGCAAGTGCGCCCAGGTCAATCGGTTGCGACGTGAGAAATAACATGAGGTCAGCCACCTGCCAGCGGTGGAAGCAACGCCACTTCATCCGAGGCGCTCAATCGGGTATCGGCGGCGGCATGTGACAGGTTGACTGCAACGAACGGGATGGCGGGAAGCGAAGCGCCCCCCGGAAGAGCCCGGAGGGCGGTGATCAGGTCGGCAACGCTGGAATTCGCCGGCAACTGCACCTCAACCTGCTCGGCCGCGAAGAGTTCGGCGTAGCGCGCGAACAGCCGAACAACGTGACGGTTCATTCGTCGTCGTCGTCCATCTCCGAGTCGTCGGGGACGTATTCCTCGTGCGCGACCAAAGCCCGTAACTCCTTGCTGGGCTTGAAGACAGGTACTGGACGCGCAGCAACTTCGACCGGATCGCCGGTGCGTGGGTTGCGCGCCATCCGCGTCTTGCGCTTGCGGATCTTGAACGTCCCGAAGCCGCGGACTTCGATGTTATGCTGGTCGCGCATGGCGAGTTTGATCGCGTCGAGGAATGCGTCCACTACACGGGCGCAATCCTTCTTCGAAATCATCGGCCCCGACGTGCGGGCGATCGCTGCGGTCACCTGTTCAACGAGATCGGCCTTGGTCATCGCTCCCTCGGCGACGGGCTATGCAGGGCGAGCCGGAAGCCCTGCTTCGTGAGCGATATGTACGATGCTTAAGCGTTGTCTGTCAAGAGGTTGCGACGTTTTGGCCGAGCCGGGCCCTGACCATGTCGAGGAACTGCTGGAAGTGTGGGTAGGCGTCGTGGGGCCCCGGGGCGGCCTCGGGATGGTACTGCACAGCGAACACCGGAAGGCGCTTGTGGCGAATCCCCTCGACCGTCCCGTCGTTCAGGTTGAGGTGGGTTACCTCGAGCTCTGGCGCCCCAGGAACCCCGTCCTTGCTGCCTTTGACCGCGAAGCCATGATTCTGGGTGGTGATCAGCACCTTGCCCGTCTTGAGGTCCTGAACCGGATGATTGCCACCCCGATGACCGTAGGAAAGCTTGGTGGTCTCACCGCCAAAAGCGAGACTCAAGAGCTGATGCCCCAAGCAGATACCAAACGTTGGCAGCCCGGTCTCGGCCAGCTCGCGAATCGTCGCGGGAGCGTACCCGACGGCTGCCGGATCGCCCGGACCATTCGACAGAAAGAGCCCGTCCGGATGAAGCGCGAGCACCTCGGCCGCAGTGGTCTCCGCCGGCACAACCTCGACGCGGAATCCGGTACGCTCGAGCATCCGAACGATGTTGCGCTTGAGTCCGTAATCGAATGCGACGACGAGTGGTCCTTCACCTTGCGTGTACGACGACGGAGTCGTCGCACGGGATGCGAGATCGAGTCCTTCCATCGAGGGCGACGCGAGCAGTTCGGCGCGCTGCGAATCGGTGGGCTCGAGGCCTTCGGCGATAATTCCGCGCATGGCACCACGTTCGCGAATGTGCCGCGTGAGTCGCCGCGTGTCGACGTCCGTCAATACCGGAATCCCCGCCTCATCGAGCCAGCTCGCGAGTGATTGCTGCGCCTGCCAATTGGAATAGTGTTGCGACAGTTCGCGCACAATCACGCCGCTGATCTGCGGATGCGCGGATTCGTCGTCTGTGAGTGTGATGCCGTAGTTGCCGATCATCGGTGCGGTCATCACGACGATCTGGCCGAGATAGCTGGGATCGGTGAACGTTTCCTGATAACCGGTGAGTGAAGTGGTAAAGACCACTTCGCCCAGTCCGCCTGCGGTGCGCCCCACAAGTCGCCCGCCGTACCAGGTGCCGTCCTCCAACAAAACGAAGGCGGGACGACTCGTCCCGCCTGCGCTGGCGTGCATCAGGGCTTCTTCCCCGCCGGAGGTGGCGTCGTCGCTCCTGGCGGCGCGGGCGTCAGTCCGGGGATCGCAGCACCGTTACCAGCCGGTGCCTGCTGCTGTTGCGGCGCAGTCTGGCGGAGCCGCTTCTGCACGTCCGATGCGCCAGTGGTGCCCGTGCGGCTTCCCGAGAGGATCGTGAGGAGCAGAGCCATGCTCATGAAGATGCCGGCAGTCCACCAGGTTGTCTTGGTGAGCAGGTTTGTCGCCTGACGACCGCCAAGGACCTGCGATGTGGTGCCGCCGCCGAGCGAGGCGAGTCCGCCGCCTTGGCCGGCCTGCATCAGGACGACTGCCGCCAGCAGGAGTCCGTCGATAATCATGATGACCAGCAAGAAATTGAACATCAAGCGTCCCTTGGGTTTAGCCGACTTAGCCGGGCTAATCTAATCGATTGATGGGCTGGTAGCACAGATCCCCGCCCATGCGTCCGGATCCAGCGAGGCGCCACCCACCAGGACTCCGTCCACCTCGGGCTCAGCCAGGAGCTGCGCGACGTTGCCGGCGCTCACTGAGCCGCCGTAGAGCACCCTGGTGTCGCGCAGGAAGCCAAGATCGACCAGAACCACCCGGATCGCAGCGTGGACCACTGCGGCATCCGACGGCGTCGCGTTGCGACCGGTCCCGATCGCCCAGACTGGCTCGTACGCGATCACGAGGTTGGCATCGCCCTTCACCCCGGCGAGACCGGCGCGCAACTGACGCGTTACGACCGCTTCAGTCTCACCGCGTTCTCGCTCGAGGAGTTTCTCACCAACACAGAGCATCGCGAGCAATCCGCCATCGAGCGCGGCGCGCACTTTCTTGCTGGTCTCTTCCTCGGTCTCGCCAAACACGTGACGGCGTTCGCTGTGACCAACGAGTGCGGCACCCGCGCCTGCGCCGCGGGCCAACGCCACGGAAGTCTCGCCGGTGTACGCGCCTTTCGGTTCCCACGAAATGTTCTGCGCGCCAACGAGATAGTGCGAATGTCCCGTGAGTCGCGCCGAGGTGGTCTCGAGCGACACGGCCGGCGGAAAGAACGCGACCGTTCGTCCGGCGACGGCCTTGTCGATGGCGAGGAAGCGATCGAGAAAGGTGCGCGCTTCACCTGGCGCGACATTCATCTTCCAGTTCGCAGCGAACATCAACGGGCGCGGCATCAGGCGTTATCCAATGCTGCCACACCCGGCAGCGGCTTCCCTTCGAGAAACTCGAGCGACGCTCCGCCGCCGGTCGACACATGCGTCACCTGGTCGTCGAGCTTGGCGGCGGTCACCGCAGCTGCTGAATCGCCGCCGCCAACGATGGTCACGGCTCCCGCCTTGGTTGCTGCTGCGAGTGCGTGGGCAACGCCGAGGGTGCCTTGGTCGAACGGTGGTGTTTCGAATACGCCCATAGGTCCGTTCCAGATCACCGTCTTCGCGCTCGCGATGATGTCGGCGAACACCTTGACGCTGGCACTGTCAATGTCGAAGACCGACCAACCGGAAGGCACCTGATCCCGCGCGACTTCGCGAGTCCCCGCACCGGGCTCGAGCTTCTGGGCGATGACCGCGCCAGTTGGCAGCACCAGCCTGTCCCCGGCCTTGGCAATCAGGTCCTTTGCCATCTCAACGCGGTCCAGCTCGACCAATGAGTTGCCGGTTTCGAGTCCCATCGCTTTGAAGAAGGTGCACGCCATCGCCCCGCCGATCAGGATGTGATCGACCTTGGGCAACAGCGCTTCGACCAGATCAATCTTCCCCGAAATCTTCGCACCACCAAGAATCGCGACGAACGGACGCTTGGGATTGTCCACCGCAGCGCCGAGGAATTGCAGTTCCGTTTCCATCAGGAACCCAACCACCGCAGGCTTCAGCAGGTGCGCGATCGCTTCAGTGCTCGAATGCGAACGATGCGCTGAGCCGAAAGCGTCGTTGACGTACATGTCGCCAAGCGCCGCGAACGACTTCGCCAACTCCGGATCGTTCGTCTCTTCACCAGGATAGAACCGCGTGTTCTCGGCGAGCGCCACGCCGCCACGCGGCATGTGTCGCACCTGCGCTGCCGCTTCAGGACTCGTCGGATCGGCGATCCACATCACCGGAAAACCAAGATGCTTTTCCATCGCTCGCGCCACCGGCTTGAGCGAGTACTGCGGATCGGGGCCGCCCGTGGGCCGGCCCAGATGCGAGAGCAACACCACGCGAGCGCCCTTGTCATGCAAATATCGGATCGTCGGGATTGACGCACGAATCCGGGTGTCGTCGGTCACCACGCCGTCGGACATTGGCACGTTGAGGTCGACGCGCACGACGACCCGTTGTCCGTCGAGGTGCGTGGGCTCCAACTGCGCCAGTGTACGCTTGCTCACAGCGTCTTGCCGATATGCCGAATCATGTCGACGCAGCGCGCCGAGTAGCCCATTTCGTTGTCATACCAAGCGGAGATGTGCACCAAAGTTCCATCGACCACGCCAGTACAAGCGCTATCAACTGTGCTCGACGCGTGATTGCCGATGTAGTCCACCGACACGAGCGGTTCGTCGCAGACAAAGAGCACGCCCTTAAGCGCACCGTCGGCAGCCGCGCGGAATGCCGAGTTCACCGCTTCGACCGTCGTCGACTTTTCCACGGTGCAAACCAGCTCCACCATCGATACATCCGGCGTCGGCACCCGCAGTGAGATCCCGTCAATCTTTCCCTTGACGGCCGGAAGGACGAGTGCCGTGGCCTTCGCGGCGCCCGTGGACGTCGGAATAATCGATAGTGCCGCCGCCCGGGCGCGCCGCATGTCCTTGTGCGGCAGATCGAGGATCTGTTGATCGTTGGTATAGCTATGCACCGTGGTCATGTAGCCGCGCACGAAGCCAAAAGAGTCGAGAATCACCTTTACAACCGGGACGAGGCAGTTGGTTGTGCACGAAGCGTTCGAAATGACGTGATGCTTGGCAGGATCGTACTCGAGATGGTTGACGCCGTAGACGAAGGTCTTGTCTTCACCCTTGGCTGGTGCCGAGATCAGCACCTTCCTGGCGCCCGCAGCAATGTGCTTCGCCGCGTTGTCGCGATCGGTAAAGTGACCGGTCGACTCGATGACGATGTCCACGCCGAGTTCCTTCCATGGCAGCTTCGCGGGGTCGCGATCGGAGAGCACCTTGATCCTGTCGCCATCAACGATGAGTCCGTCTGCGTCGGCAGTCACCGTCCCGGGAAAGCGCCCATGCACCGAATCGTACTTGAGCAAGTGCGCCAGCGTCTTGGTATCGGTCAGGTCATTGACGGCAACGAAGTCGATGTCCTTGCGGCCCTGGCTCTTGGCGGCGCGAATGACGTTCCGTCCGATACGGCCGAAGCCGTTGATACCTACCTTGATAGACATCGCGGTTCTCTCGCTTGTTTCGTGTTAGGGCATCGGACGTGGGGCTTGGGGTATGGGATGAGCCCCCTGGTGCCGCTACTTCCCATGCCCCACGCCCCACGCCCCATGCCATGTTAATGGCAACTCCGCCCTCGCAAACGTCACCGCCCCTACCCTTTCCGCCCTGTTCTCCAGCAATTCCGTCGCCGCCGAACATAATGTGGCACCGGTCGTGAAAACATCGTCCACAAGAATGACACGCCGATGGCATTC
>JANYCP010000392.1 GCA_025360265.1 Gemmatimonadota bacterium | reverse complement strand
GTTGATCACCGCAGCAGAATCCGGTCCGTACGACGCGACCGGGAACGCGGCGATGATCGGCGCATATGTCGCGTTGTCGACGGCCTGCGCCACTGCGTTGGTGGTATCCGATGCGATCACACCGGACGGCACGCCGCGGAGCAGTATGCGGTTGCCACGCCGTTCCCAGCGAACCAGGTCGTCGCCGAGCGACTGGCCACCGTAGCCGGCGCCCTGGGTTGTCTTCTCGATTTCGGTGGTGAGCAGCATATCGCGCCCAAGCTCGGAGCGCGGGATTTCATAGAAGAGCGAATCGCCAATTTGGTGCGTCTTGAACAAGCCAGCCCGCGTCTTGGTATCAGCGCCGGCCCGAATCACCGTGGCGTATGGCCGCGGTGCAGTGTTGGCACCAGGGCCGCGTCCAGCGCCCGGCGTTGCCGCAGAATCACCTGGCGCGCCGTTCCCTCGTCCGCCTGGCGCAGGCGCTGGGGCCGGAGCCGGGGGTGGTGGTGGCGGTACCGGCGCGGGCACGTTGCGATAGCACGCGGCGCCAAACACCGCTGCAAGGACAAAGGCTACACGTGTCTTAGTCATCTCGGCTTCTGAGAAAGAGGTGGCGAGCTGGGGACCGTTGGCGAGCCTCCAATTTACCACCCGAAACGACGTCTCGCTATCGCCTCAGACCTCGAGGCGATCCCCCGCTCGCGCAGCCCCCACATATAGCACCGGCATCAGGAATACCGAGATCAGGAGCCGGGAAAAGAGGCCGCCGACGATCACCAGCGCAAAAGGCTTCTGCGAATCGGATCCGACCCCCGTTGACATGGCCGCCGGCAGGAGGCCGAGCGCAGCCACGAGGGCGGTCATCATGATCGGGCGCAATCGCTGCGACGCGGACTCGCGGGCAGCGTCGGCGATGCTCATGCCACGCTGTCGCAGTTCATTGACATATGAGATGTACACGACGGCGGTCTGGACCGACACACCGAACAGGGCGAGGAAGCCAATCCCCGACGATACCGAGAGCGGAGTACCCGTTGCTGCGAGCGCCAGAAGGCCACCAACTGGTGCCGAAAGGACCACACCGACGAGGGTAATGAACGGGAACGTGAAATTGCGATAGAGCGCGAAGAGCAGTACGAAAATCAGAACAATCGTTAGCGGCAACACGAAGGCGAGTTGCTCACGCGACGCGGTGTAATCCTCGTACTCGCCACCCCAATCTGCGCGATAGCCGGCGGGCAGCTTGACCTTTGCTGCCACCTGCGCCTGAGCATCCTGCACTGCGCCAGCGAGATCGCGCCCGACTACGGCAAACTGCACGCCGATATATCGCGAATTCCCTTCGCGATAGATATATGACGCACCACTCGACACACGAATATCTGCAAGCTCTCGCAACGGCACCTGTTTTCCAGTAGGTGTCGGCATCAGGATCGCACCGATCTGCTCCGGTGTCTGGCGGAACTGCGACTGCAGCCGCACGACCAGGTCGAACAATCGCTCACCCTGCACTACCTGAGTGGCGGCTGCGCCGCCGACGGCCGCGGAGATCAGCGCATTCACGTCGCCGGCGTTGATCCCGTACTCCGCAATCTTCGCCCGGTTGATTGTGACGGTGAGCGAAGGCTGGCCGAGTTCGTGGACTTCAGATATTCGGTCGATGCCGCGGACCTTGCCCAGCACAGCAGCGATTTCGCCAGCCTTCTGCTCGAGGATCTTCAAGTCGGTCCCGAAGATCTTCACTGCAAGTGAACTCTTGAGACCCGTCTCGGCCTCATCCACGGCGTCCTCTGCCGGTTGGGTATAGTTGAACTCCACTCCCGGGAATTGCGCGAGCTTTGCGTTGACCGCCTCGATCAGCCCGGGCTTGGTGCGATACGATCCAGCCCAGGCAGCGTATGGCTTCAGCCCAACGAAGAATTCGGCATTGAAGAAGCCAGTGGGGTCGCTACCGTCATCCGGACGACCATGCTCAGACGCCACATCGGTGACCTCGGGAAATGACCGAAGGATCTCGCGTATCTGCGGCACAAGACGCTCTGACTCATCGAGGGAGATCGTCGCTGGCAGCGTCGCACGCACCCAGAGCGCACCTTCATCGAGGTGCGGCATGAACTCCGCACCAAGGCGAGTGGAGAGAAGCAGCGCACCGGCGAACACCGCAGTCGAGAGGCCCACGGTAAGGCGTGGTCGCTTCAGGCACCAATCGAGCGCGGCCACGTACCGGTCCCGAAACCACTCGAAGGCGGCATTCCGCCGCTCCTTGACTCCGCCGCGCAACACGAACGAACAGACGACCGGCAACACGGTCAGTGCAAGAATCAGTGAACCAACCAGCGCAAAGATGGTGGTGTCGGCCATCGGCTTGAAGAGCCGGCCCGATGGGCCAGAAAGCACGTAAATCGGCAGGAAGCCGGCCACGATAATTGCGACAGCGTATACAATCGGGCGATCGACCTCGGCCGCTGCCTCGGCAATCACCTCGCGAACGGAATACCTGGTGCCATGCTTGCGGGCGAGTGTGCGATGAATGTTCTCCACCATCACTACGGCGCCGTCCACAAGAATGCCAAAATCGATGGCGCCAATGGAGAGCAAGTTGGCGGGAATGTGCTTGAGGTCGAGACAGATGAAGGCAAACAGAAGCGCCAGCGGAATTGTCGCCGCGACAATCAACCCGGACCGGATGTCGAAGAGAAAAAAGATCAGCACCACGATGACCAAAATGATGCCGCGCACCAGATTGTCCTCGACGGTAGTCGTCGTGACAGCAATGAGGTCGCTGCGATCGTAGAATGGTTTGATCTTGACGTCCTTCGGCAGGACCGACGTATTGAGCTCAGCCGTCTTCTTTTCCACACCCTTGAGCACGGTCTGCGCCTGCTGACCGGTGAGCATCAGGATGACGCCCTCAACGGCATCGCTATCCGCATTGAAGCCAAATACGCCGGTCCGCGGTGGGTGACCGATCTCGATCTTGGCGACATTGCGCACCAGGATCGGCGTCCCGTTGCGCACTGCGAGGACGACGTTGCCGATATCTTCGGGAGTCTGCAGGCGACCGAGTCCACGCACGTAGTAGAACTGGCCACCCTCGGAATAGAACCCGCCGCCGGCGTTGCCATTGCTGTTTCCCAGCGCGTTCACCACGCCCGACACACCGAGCCCCGCACCGGCGAGCTTCGTCGGATCGACATCGACGTGGTATTCCATCGTGGGTCCACCGAAGCCCGACATGTCGGCCACACCCTTCACCGACTTGTACGCCTTCGCGATCACCCAGTCATTGAGCGTTTTCAGCTCCATCGGCGTCCGGTCCTTGCTCTGCAGCACGTACCGGTAGACCAGTCCTGACGGAGAGAAGAGCGGCTCCATCCCGGCGCTCACGCCGGCAGGCAACGTCACGTTGGCCAGTCGCTCAAATACCTGTTGCCGGGCGAAATACGGATCAGTGCCGTCGTCGAATGTGATGTCGACGGAGGAAAGGCCGAAAAATGACACCGAACGAACGACGTGAATACCCGGCGCACCGTTCATTTCAGTCTCAATCGGCACCGTGATCAGCCGCTCAACCTCTTCCGCCGCCTGGCCCGGCCACTGCGTTGAGATCCCCACTCTCGGCGGCGACAAATCTGGATATGCGTCGATCGGCAGGCGGGTGAACGACCAGATACCAACGGCGCCGAGCGCCACACTCGCCACCAGGACGAGAATCGGCTGCGCGAGTGCGGTCGCGACAATCCGGTGAATCGCCGACCGTTTCGTCGTCGAGCTGTCGGACCCTGCACCGTCCGGAGAATCCACGGGATCGATCATTGCCCGCCCGCTTCCTGCAGGAGTAGCGCGCCCTGGATCACGAGACTTTCGCCCGCGCGCAATCCACTGGTCACTTCGTACACGTCACCAGTGCGCCCACCGACGGCGATGCGACGACGATCGAACCGATTGTTGCCGGCGTCGAGGTAGACGAACGGCAAGTTGTCGTCATCGCGAAGTACTGCAGACACCGGGATCACAACAGCCGCGCGCGGACGAGCGCCGCGAATCTCGAGGTGCACAAGCATGTTCTGCTTGAGGCGGCCACGAACATTCGGAACCAGTATGCGCACTGCCATCGCCTTGCTGTCCGGATCGACCATCGCACCGACATAGTCAAGGCGGCCGGGAAACGAATCGGCAACGCCCTCGATCCTGACAAGCACCGCTTCGCCCTTGAACACCGCCGCCGCATCGCCCTCGAACACGCTACCCTGCACCCACACCGATGAAAGGTCGGCAACGGTAAACGTCGGAGTCGCACCCGCCTGCAGCAGCTGCCCCGGCGTGATGGATCGCTCGACGATCACACCGGCAATCGGCGAGCGGATTGCGGACTGTGCGCCGGACACCGGTTTGCCCTGGCGAATCGATTCGATCGACGTCGAGTCGATTCCGAGCGCAGCGAGCTGCTGAATCGCTGCATCGCGGTCCGCCTCAGCGGCGAGGAGGTTACTCTTTGCCTGGTCGAGTTCGGCGCGGGCCAAAGCATCGTTGGCGAACAGCTTCTCATCGAGCGATTCGATGCGTTGTGCGTTGTGCAACGCCGTCTCGGACTTTCGATATGCGGCGACAGCTGCGGCAAAGTCTGGAGACGCCACCGTCGCCAGCGCCTGACCGACCTTCACGGAATCGCCAAGGTCGACCAGAAGCTTCGACACCGGACCGGAAATCGCCGCAATCACCTGAGTCGATCGTTCGCCGTTGAACGCCACCGTGCCGGTGGTCAGGATCGTCGGCGTGTAGCTCTTCTGTTCGACCTTGGCGGTGATGATCTGGCCGCGTTGAGCGGCGGTGATCGTCACGCCGCTGTCGGTTGCGGTTGCTGACTGGGGCGTCTCCGGCTTCCGGCCGCCGCAGGCTGACAGGGCAAAGGCCGCGATGAGCGCGCCGATCGTCGGCCGATTCGTGTGAATGCAGCTCATTGTGCGGCTCCCTGGCCAAACGTCGTGAGTGGTGTTGCGACCGCACGCTCAAGCTCGGCCTGTGCGCTGTTGGCCGCGGCAAGCGCGTCGGTGTACTGGCTTTCGGCTGCAATCATTGCGGTGCGGGCCGCGTTCACTTCGAGCGCAGATGAGCCGCCAAGCCCGTAGCTCGCGCTGGCGATGCGGTATGCCTGACGTGCGGCTGGGAGCAGTTGGTCCCGCAGAAAGACTGCCTGACGCAACGCGGTCGCGGCCGCAGCGTACGCGGACCGGACATCCTGGCCAACGGCAGCCTCTGCATCGTGCACAATCGCCTCGAGCTCCAGCTCGCGAAACCGGCTCTGGGCGATTTCACCCCTGCTGTGGTTCCAGTAGAAGAGCGGAATCGGCATCGAGATGCCGGTGGTGAAATAGCCGGGCTGCGGATCGGCGAGAAAATCCTTGCTGAACCCGATGGTCAGGTCGGGAAGCCAGAATTCCTTGGCGAGTTGTGTCGCAGCATG
>JANYCP010000391.1 GCA_025360265.1 Gemmatimonadota bacterium | reverse complement strand
GTTGATCACCGCAGCAGAATCCGGTCCGTACGACGCGACCGGGAACGCGGCGATGATCGGCGCATATGTCGCGTTGTCGACGGCCTGCGCCACTGCGTTGGTGGTATCCGATGCGATCACACCGGACGGCACGCCGCGGAGAAGTATGCGGTTGCCGCGACGTTCCCAGCGAATCAGGTCGTCGCCGAGCGACTGGCCACCGTAGCCGGCGCCCTGGGTTGTCTTCTCGATTTCGGTGGTGAGCAGCATATCGCGCCCAAGCTCGGAGCGCGGGATTTCATAGAAGAGCGAGTCGCCGATCTGGTGCGTCTTGAACAAGCCGGCCCGCGTCTTGGTATCGGCCCCGGCACGAATCACAGTCGCGTATGGCCGTGGCGCGGCGTTGGCCGCGGCGCCGCGCCCAGCACCGGGCGTCGCCGCGGAGTCGCCTGGAGCGCCGTTTCCTCGCCCGCCCGGAGCAGGCGCTGGGGCCGGCGCCGGTGCGGGTGGCGGCGGTGGTGGCACCGGTGCGGGCACATTTCGATAGCACGCAGCGCCAAATACCGCTGCAAGGACGAGGACTGCGCGTGTCTTGGTCATCTCGGCTTCTGAGAAAGAGGTGGCGAGCTTGGGGCTGTAATGGGAGCCCCAAGTTACCACTCGAAACGCCGTCTCGCTATCGGTCTAGACTTCCAGCCGGTCCCCCGGCCGCGCCGCCCCGACGTAGAGAACGGGCATCAGGAACACCGAAATCAGCAGCCGGGAAAAGAGACCGCCGACGATCACCAACGCGAACGGCTTTTGCGAGTCCGAGCCCACGCCGGTCGACATGGCCGCAGGCAACAGGCCGAGGGCGGCGACCAGTGCCGTCATCATGATTGGTCGCAAACGTTGCGAGGCGGACTCCCGAGCGGCGTCCGCGATGCTCATGCCACGCTGTCGCAGTTCGTTCACGTAGGAAATGTAGACAACGGCGGTTTGCACTGAGACGCCGAACAGTGCAAGAAAACCGATACCGGATGAGACCGACAGCGCAGTGCCCGTCGCGGCAAGCGCAAGCAAGCCGCCGACCGGGGCTGACAAGACCACTCCAACTACCGTAATCAGCGGGAAGGTGAAGTTGCGATAGAGCGCGAAGAGCAGCACGAAAATCAGAATGATGGTCAGCGGCAGCACAAAGGCGAGCTGACTGCGCGACGCAGTGTAGTCTTCATACTCGCCGCCCCAGTCGGCCCGGTACCCGGTTGGCAGCTTGACCCGCGCCGCCACCTGTGCCTGCGCATCCTGCACCGCACCGGCCAGGTCGCGCCCGACCACAGCGAACTGCACACCGATATAGCGAGAATTTCCTTCGCGGTAGATATACGACGCACCGCTCGATACCCTGATGTCGGCGAGCTCGCGCAACGGCACGTGCTTTCCAGTTGGCGTTGCCATGAGGATGGCGCCAATCTGCTCCGGTGTCTGGCGGAATTGGGGTTGCAACCGCACGACCAGATCGAAGAGGCGTTCTCCCTGCACCATCTGGGTGGCGGCGGCGCCACCAACTGCAGCGGAGATCAATGAGTTCACATCACCGGCGTTGATCCCGTACTCCGCGATCTTGGCGCGATTGACTGTGACCGTCAGCGATGGCTGGCCGAGCTCATGCACCTCTGAAATCCTGCTGATGCCGCGGACATGGCCGAGCACGCTGGCAATCTCGCCGGCCTTTTGTTCGAGCACCTTCAGGTCGCTACCAAAGATCTTTACTGCAAGCGAGCTCTTGAGACCAGTCTCAGCCTCATCGACCGCATCCTCCGCAGGCTGGGTGTAGTTGAACTCCACACCGGGGAAGCGGGCAAGCTTGGCGTTCACCGCCTCGATCAGGCCGGCTTTGGTGTGATACGATCCGGTCCACGTTTCATATGGCTTGAGCCCGACAAAGAACTCGGCATTGAAGAATCCGGTAGGATCGCTGCCGTCGTCGGGGCGGCCGTGCTCCGACGCGACGTCGGTGACTTCGGGAAATGTCTTCAGGATTTGGCGGATCTGCGGGACCAGGCGCTCCGACTCATCGAGCGAGATCGTAGCCGGCAGCGTCGCGCGCACCCAGAGCGCACCTTCGTCGAGATGTGGCATGAACTCCGCCCCAAGGCGGGTCGACAAGAGCAACGCGCCAATGAACGCCACGGTCGCGAATCCGACTGTGAGCTTTGGCCGAGCGAGGCACCAGTCGAGCGCACGCGCATAGCGGTCGCGCACCCATTCAAACGCGGCGTTACGCCGTTCCTTGACACCACCGCGAAGCACGAAAGCGCACACAACAGGCAGCACAGTCAGCGCGAGGATCAGCGAGCCGATCAGCGCAAAGATCGTCGTATCGGCCATCGGCTTGAAGAGGCGGCCGGAAGGGCCGGCAAGCACGTAGATCGGCAGGAAGCCAGCAACGATGATCGCCACTGCGTATACAATCGGACGATCGACTTCGGCTGCCGCTTCGGTGATCACCTCGCGAACGGAATACTTCGTACCATGTTTCCTGGCCAGCGTTCGATGGATGTTCTCCACCATCACGACGGCTCCGTCGACCAGGATACCGAAGTCGATCGCACCGATGGACAACAGGTTCGCCGGAATGTGCTTGAGATCGAGACAGATGAATGCAAAAAGCAGCGCCAACGGGATAGTTGCGGCGACGATCAACCCGGATCTGATGTCGAAGAGGAAGAAAATCAGCACCACGATCACCAGGACGATCCCGCGCACGAGGTTGTCTTCGACGGTGCGCGTCGTAACCGCGATGAGATCGCTTCGGTCGTAGAACGGCTTGATCTTGACGTCTTTCGGCAGGACCGACGCATTGAGTTCGGCGGTCTTCTTCTCGACGCCCTTGAGCACCGTTTGCGCCTGCTGGCCGGTGAGCATCAGGATCACGCCCTCGACCGCGTCGCTGTCCGCATTGAATCCGAAAACGCCGGTGCGCGGTGGGTGGCCGATCGCCACATTCGCCACGTTCCGCACCAGAATCGGCGTCCCATTGCGAACTGCCAGCACGACGTTTCCGATATCTTCGGGGGTCTGCAGGCGGCCGAGCCCGCGAACGTAGTAGAACTGGCCACCTTCAGAGTAGAAGCCCCCGCCGGCGTTGCCATTGCTGTTTCCGAGGGCGTTCACCACGTCCGACACACCGAGGCCCGCACCCGCGAGCTTTGTCGGATCGACGTCAACGTGGTATTCCATCGTGGGACCACCGAAGCCCGACATGTCCGCCACGCCCTTCACCGACTTGTACGCTTTCGAGAGCACCCAATCGTTGAGAGTCTTCAACTCCATCGGTGTCCGGTCCTTGCTCTGAAGGACGTACCGGTACACCAGCCCCGATGGTGAAAAAAGCGGCTCCATACCGGCGCTCACACCCGATGGCAGCGTCACGTTGGCCAGTCGCTCAAATACCTGTTGCCGGGCGAAATACGGATCAGTGCCGTCTTCGAATGTGATGTCGACGGATGAAAGGCCGAAAAATGAGACCGAACGTACGACGTGAATACCCGGCGCACCGTTCATTTCAGTCTCAATCGGCACGGTGATCAACCGCTCAACTTCTTCGGCCGCTTGGCCCGGCCACTGCGTTGAGATCCCCACTCTCGGCGGCGACAAATCTGGATATGCGTCGATCGGCAGGCGGGTGAACGACCAGATACCGACCGCGCCGAGCGCCACACTCGCCACCAGGACGAGGATCGGCTGCGCGAGTGCGATCGCGACAATCCGGTGAATCACGGAACGTTTGGTCGTCGAGGACTCGGGGTCCCCGCCCTGGATGGACTCCACGGGGTCAGTCATTGCCCGCCCGCTTCCTGCAGGAGAAGCGCGCCCTGAGTCACAATGCTTTCGCCAGCGCGCAATCCACTAGTCACCTCATACACGCCGCCGGTGCGTCCACCAAGAGCAATGCGGCGGCGATCGAAGCGATTGTTGCCGGCGTCGAGGTAGACGAACGGCAGATTGTCGTCATCACGAAGCACTGCAGACACCGGGATCACGACAGCCGCGCGCGGACGAGCGCCGCGAATCTCGAGGTACACCAGCATGTTCTGCTTGAGGCGGCCACGAACATTCGGGACCAGTATCCGCACTGCCATCGCCTTGCTGTCGGGATCGACCATCGCGCCGACGTAGTCGATGCGGCCGGGAAACGAATCGGCAACTCCCTCGATCCTGACAAGCACCGATTCTCCCTTGAACACCGCCGCCGCATCACCCTCGAATACGCTCCCCTGCACCCATACCGATGAAAGGTCGGCAACGGCAAACGTCGGAGTCGCACCCGCCTGCAGCAGTTGCCCCGGCGTGATGGATCGCTCGACGATCACACCGGCAATTGGCGCGCGGATTGCGGACTGTGCGCCGGACACTGGCTTGCCCTGGCGAATCGATTCGATCGACGTCGAGTCGACACCGAGCGCGGCGAGCTGCTGAATCGCCGCATCGCGATCCGCCTCAGCGGCGAGGAGCTCACTCTTCGCCTGGTCGAGTTCGGCGCGGGCCAGTGCATCGTTGGCGAAGAGCTTCTCATCGAGCGATTCGATGCGTTGTGCGTTGCGCAACGCCGTCTCGGACTTTCGATATGCGGCGACGTTAGCGGCGAAGTCTGGAGACGCCACCGTCGCCAGCGCCTGACCGACCTTCACCGAATCGCCTAAGTCGACCAGAAGCTTCGACACTGGGCCGGAAATCGCCGCGATCACCTGGGTCGATCGTTCACCGTTGAACGCCACCGTGCCGGTCGTCAGGATGGTCGGCGTGTAGGTCTTCTGTTCGACCTTGGCGGTGATGATCTGGCCGCGTTGAGCGGCGGTGATCGTCACGCCGCTGTCGGTTGCGGTTGCTGACTGGGGCGCCTCCGGCTTCCGGCCGCCGCAGGCTGACAGGGCAAGGGCCGCGATGAGGGCGCCGATCGTCGGCCGATTCGTGTGAATGCGGATCATTGTGCGGCTCCCGGGCCAAACGTCGTGAGTGGAGTTGCGACCGCGCGCTCAAGCTCGGCCCGTGCGCTGTTGGCCGCGGCAAGTGCGTCGGTGTACTGGCTCTCGGCCGCAATCATTGCGGTGCGGGCCGCGTTCACTTCGAGCGCAGATGAGCCGCCAAGCCCGTAGCTCGCGCTGGCGATGCGGTACGCCTGCCGCGCGGCCGGGAGCAGTTGGTCCCGGAGAAAGACGGCCTGACGCAACGCGGTCGCGGCCGCAGCGTACGCCGTCCGGACATCCAGACCGACGGCAGCCTCCGCATCGCGCATCGTCGCCTCGAGTTCCATTTCCCGAAACCGGTTCTGGGCGATTTCACCCTTGCGGTGGTTCCAGTAGAAGAGCGGAATCGGCATCGAGATGCCGGTGGTGAAATAGCCGGGCTGCGGATCGGCGAGAAAATCCTTGCTGAACCCGATGGTCAGGTCGGGAAGCCAGAATTCCTTGGCGAGTTGTGTCGCAGCATG
>JANYCP010000372.1 GCA_025360265.1 Gemmatimonadota bacterium | reverse complement strand
TGCCAGGTCCCGTCGGGTCGGAGGACCGGCCGAAGGGGTCGAGTCATGGTCAGGGCGTGGGATTGGGCGCTCTGCTCCCGGTCCGGGGCGACCACGGTGACGTGCCCGACAGTCTGGCAGGCCTCGGCCAGGACCTGGAGGCCCGGTGACAGAATGCCGTCATCATTTGCAACTAGAATGTGCATGTTCGGAAGATAGCCACCGGCTTGGACTTGGACCGACGGAGACCCTTGGGACGCCACGCGCTACTGATCGATTTCGGCGGGACGCTCGACGCCGATGGTGAGCCATGGGTGGATCGATTCTTTCGCCTCTATCGGCACACGGGCGGAGTCGTTGACCGGAACCAGTTTCGGTTGGCGTTCGCGAAGTCGGACGAGCAGTTGGCGGCCCTTCCCGGTGTAGCCGGAATGAACTATTCGGCCACCGCTGGTGCACAGGCGGAGTTGCTCGCGACGGTTCTCCCCGATGGCGAGTGCCTCGCGGCCCCATCGGTTCGGGATCATTTCGTGGCGGACGCTGTGGCGGTGGCCAAGCGCAATCGCGACGTGCTGATGGAGTTGTCAGAGTCGTACGGGTTGGCGGTGGTGTCCAACTATCAGGGCAACCTCCAGCCGTGCCTCGACGAACTCGGCCTCGGTGACCTGTTCGATGTGGTGTCCGATTCCGAGGTGGTTGGTTCGCGGAAGCCGGATCGAAACATTTTCGACGTGACGCTCACCGCACTGGGTACGGCGGCAGCTGGATGCTGGATGATCGGCGACAGTCCGCCGAATGACATTGCCGCCGGAGCAGCGCTGGGCATGAAGACGTGCTGGATGGCTCCGCCCGGACGTTCAGCGGTTGGCATCACTCCGACGGCGCGAGTGGCGCGCTTCGATCAAGTCCCGTTCGTGCTGTCGGCGTGATGCACGGGCTGATTCTGGCGGGTGGCGAAGGTTCGCGATTGTTGGCGAGCGGCATTACGGCGCCGAAAGCGCTGGTGCCAATTGCGGGGCGGCCGCAGGTGGTGCGAATGGTGGCGGCGTGTCGGCGGGTTGGGTGCGAGACGGTGACGTGCGCAGTGCGTGAGGATTTGGTGGGTGCGGTGACGCTGGCGATAGCGGACAAGAGTGTGCGAATCGTGCCGCTGCGGACACCGACGTCGCTCCACACGCTCGAAGCTGGTCTCCGTGCGGTGCCGCCGGGCAAGGTGCTCTGTACCCTGGTGGACTCGGTGATGCCGGCGGTCGATTGGGACACGGCGCATCGCGAGGCTGTGGGGATGCTGGCGAAGGCAGCGGCAGTTGTGGCGGTGACGCCGTTCGTGGATGACGCGTCGCCGCTCTGGGCGGACGTTGATGCGGATGGGACGGTACGAGCGTTTGGCCGCCGCGGCCATCGGGACTTGGTGACCGGCGGCGTGTACTGGTTTGACGAGAGGGCGCGGGAAGCGGCGACCGCAGCAGTGGAGTCTGGTGTGCAGCGTCTGCGCGGATTTCTGGCGCAGTTGATTGAATTGGATCTTCCGGTGCGCGCAGTGGAAGTGCGCAAAATCGTGGATGTCGATACCAGCGCTGATCTCGATGCGGCGCTGGCCCTGGTTGAAGGAGAACAGGCATGAGCAAACTGGTGGCGATCTATCGCAGCTCGACCTATTCACCAGGTCGACACAAGAACAACGACGCGGCGATCATGGACGCGACGACGAACCGCCTCGAGGAGAACGGGTGGTCGGTCGAGCGTATCGGTGAGGGTGACGTCGAGGCCGGCATCATCCCGGATGCCGATCTCTATCTGAACATGTGTCAGGGCAGCGTTGCCTCGACGCGGTTGCTCGCACTCGAAGAGCGCGGTGCCCGCATGCTCAATCGCCCGTCGGCGGTCCTTGGCTGCCATCGCCACCGGCTGATCCGCACACTCGACGGCTCGGGACTTCCCTTCCCCGAGACGGTCCTCCTGCCAACGCACGATGTGCCATTGTTCGAGACCGATCTTCCCGATGGCGACGTCTGGGTGAAGCGCGGCGACGTGCATGCGCAGGAAGCGGCCGATGTTGTTCGCAGCACGCGTGACGAGCTTGGATCAGTCATTGAAGCGTTCGCGGAGCGTGGCGTCAAGCAGGTGGCCGTGCAGGCGCACGTCGCTGGGCCGGTGCTCAAGTTCTATGGTGTCGGCGACGGATCGCTCTTCCATGCGTTCCGTGAGGATGGTCGTCCGGTCGATGGTGACACGGTCGACATCCCGACGTTGCGTAAGTTGGCGTTCGCTGCCGCGCGCGCAGTTGGGTTGAGCGTGTTCGGCGGCGATGCCGTCGTCCCGACGCGCACCCATCCGATGCTGGTGGATCTCAACGATTGGCCGAGCTTCGCGCCAGTTCGCGAGCAGGCGGCTGAGGCGATCGCCCATCTTGCCGGCGCACCAGTCCTGCAGCGGAGCACCCGATGACCGCCACTGCAGCGCCGGGCATCTCGGTTCCCGGGCCCCGTTCGATCGAGACGTTCGAGGCGGAATCACATTTCGCCGCGCCGGGCACGCAAGGCGTGGCGCTCTTCAGCAAGCTGGCGCTCGATCGCGGCGAGGGTGCGATTCTTTGGGACCGCGATGGCAACCGCTACATCGATCTCATGGCCGGCATCTGCGTCGCCTCGCTCGGCTATGGTCACCCGAAGTATGTGAAGGCGCTGCA
>JANYCP010000135.1 GCA_025360265.1 Gemmatimonadota bacterium | reverse complement strand
GCCGAAATCAATGAGCTGTCCGTCGAGCCCGAACCGGGTCGCCCGCCACTTGTTCTCTTCGATCAGGTTGGGCGAGTACTGACGGAACGTCATGTTGTCCCGGCGCAGCTTCCAGAGCTTGGCGATGATCGCCTGGAAGATCGCGCCGATGCACACGGCCTCGTCGACCCGAGTGCAGACATCACAGAGACGGAACTCAAGGGTTGGAAACTTGTGGTGCGGACGGATGTCCCACCAGAGCTTGCTTGCATCGGGAATCGATCCGGTCGCCACCATCACATCGACAAACTCCTGATAGTCCGACCACGACGCCATGGTGCGCGGAATGCCGGTGCGCGGAAAGGCGCGGAACACCACGCTGCGGTACGACTTGAGGCCGGTGTTGCGCCCCATCCAGAATGGTGACGAGGTCGACAGTGCGAGGACGTGCGGCAGGAAATAGCGGCAGACGTTCATCGCGTCGATCCGGAAATCCGGATCCTCGATGCCGATATGCACGTGAGTGCCGAAGATGAGAAGCGACTGGGCCAGTTCCTGAAGATCCTCCTTGACGCCAATGTAGCGCTCGAGTGGCGTGATTTCCTGCTCCATCCACGATGAGAACGGGTGGGTTCCCGCTGCCGCGATCACCAAGCCATTCTTCGCCGCGAGGTCCATCACGAGGCGTCGCAGCCGCACCAACTCCGCGCGCGCCTCGGCGGGCGTGTGGCAGATCGGCGTGCCGATTTCGACCATCGACTGATGCAGTTCCGGCTTGATTTCGCCGAGCAGCACCGAGTCTTCCTGCAGGATCTCGGTGATGTAACTGCGCAGTTCCCGGGTGACCGGGTCGATGATCTGGTATTCCTCTTCGATGCCGATGGTCAGTGAGGGTGCTTTCATAAGGTCGTCGTTGGTCGTTAGTTGTTAGTCATGAGGACGCTGACGGCGCTAGTCACTAGTCACGCGGGAGTCACTAACGACTCACGACGAACGACTAACGACTATCTCGGCTCCACCACAAACGTCGGAATCGTACTTCCTCCGCCCGCCGTCACATTCACCAGGGTCGAAGTGGAAATGCGGCAGAGCATCCCGTCGGCCCACGAGCCGTCCCAGCAGAACGGTGCGGTGTCGACGATGCGTTCGTCGAGCGTGAGCTTGCCATCGACTATCGCCGCAAACGGTTCGCGAGGCAATGCAATGCGACGCTGGACGATGTACGGCTCCTGAAGCGCGCGCGTCAAGGCGATTTCCCAGTCCGCGCTCTCGACTTCCCAGCCGAGGACGATTCCGGTGCCGCCATAGTCATCATTCGGCTTGAGGACGAGCTCGTCCTTGTGGTCGCCAATCCACGGCACCAGGTCGATATCAGCGCCATCGACGGTCGTGCGCCGTTCCTCTACCACGCGGGTCCACGGCACATGTCGCGTGATGACTTCGCGTTGGGCCGGGGTGAATCGGCCTGCGTTACGCTCGTCGGAAAGAACGGCGAGTGACGCCTTCTTGTGCAGCGGCTTGCAAGAGAACGGATTCACCATGCACACCGCACCGTCGACGACGGCTCGCACCATCGGATGGTCCAGCCCGCATTCCTCGATCAGTTCATGGATCAGCACCCGCTTGTAGATCAGGTCGATCATCACACCACTCGCGTCGCGCAGCTTGCCATGTTCGTAGGTGAGCGCATCGGGCGTGGTGATGATGCACTCGCAGCCCATCGACTGGAAATAATCGCGCGACAAGTTGAATTCGGAGACCGTGGGTACGTCGTGCCAGTCGACAATGGCGATCGACGGGATAGTGCGCACGCCGCGGAATCGGTGCCAGGTATCGAGCAACGTGTTGAGCAGGTGATTGCGCGCCGGCAGTGGGCGCACCGTCCAGTTCCTGGCAAAGGGCCGCATGGCTGGCATGCCGAGGAAAAGTTCGGCGAGTGCATCACAATAGGCGGTGCCCGCAGGCGTCTCGCCGTTGTACTCGGTGATTCGCGCCACGCCATCGGCGGGATCGATGAATGCATCGAGTCGGCCAAGTGGTGAGGTCACACGCAGTCGAGGCGAACTCCCGAGCAGCGTCTCTTCCCAGTCGGCGAGCCGAAATTGTGCCCGGAACTCGCGGTCGGTCAGCGCCGCTTCACCGGCGGCGCGGAACGCGCCGAGCAGGTCGCTGCAGACGGTGCGCAGCATGTCGTATTCTGCCGCACGAATGAGCCGAGGCCGTAGCACCGTGCACAGCGGCCGTTCGCCGAATGCGATACCGCGTTCAAGCTGACGGTCGGTCAGCCACTCAGCGGACTCCAGCGCGAGGGACTCGGAGAGTCCGTCATGCCAGTCGCGGATCGGATCGGTTGTCACACGGGCCGGATCTGGCGACCGGCAAAAAGGTGTGCTGCATCCGGCTTCGGCACCACACGTGGCGCTAGCGCCAGCTCGATACACACGTCCGCCATGGTGCGGACGGCCCACTCGAAATACTTGGGCGTCAGCGAATTGATGTCGAAGTCGGGCGCCGGGTTCATGAAGTCGATCGCGTACGGCACGCCATCCTTGATGGCGAACTCGATCGAGTTCATGTCGTAGCCGAGGGCCCGCACCAGCGTCCGTGCCTGCGAGATGATACGTGCTCGCATCTCGGGCGACAGGAAGGTGTCGGTGTCGTGGTACTTCCGTTCCTTGGGGTCGTACTTGATGGGCAGGATGTGCTGGCGGCCGATGCAGATGCAGCGCACGAACTCGTCCCACTTGATGAATTCCTGGACGATCATCGTCAGCATGCCGCTGTTGTCGTAATGGTGGATCAGCTCTTCCAGCGAATGGCAGACGTACACGTCACGCCAGCCGCCACCGTGCGCATCCTTGAGGATGCACGGCAGGCCGATGTGATCAATGATTCCCTGCCAGTCGAGCGGGTACTTCAGGTTGCGCAGCGACTCGTCGTGCTTGATCCCCGGCACATACTCCTTGTTCGGCAGCGCCATCGTCTTGGGTGACCGGACACCATTCGTCTCGGCCAGCGTGGCGCCGAAGTACTTGTCGTCGGCGGTCCACATGAACGGGTTGTTGATGACCGTTACTCCCGAGAGCGCAGCATGCTTGAGCCACGCGCGATAGAACGGCACCTCGTGGGAGATGCGGTCGACCACCACATCCCACGGGATCTGCTCATCGAGTGGCGGCGCCCCAAGTGTGACAAATT
>JANYCP010000367.1 GCA_025360265.1 Gemmatimonadota bacterium | reverse complement strand
GCGTGACAGTGCGGCGATCCGTTCGCTGGCATCGAGCGCAAGCCGCGACGTGAGGTCCTGCTGATAGGCCACGTCCCACGTCGGATAGCAGTCCGCAAGAAAGGCATACCACTCACGCACCCGAAGCGCGCCGTCTGCCTGTGGCTTCTCCGCTGCGAAGCCGATCTTGGCGCGCCACGCCGGCGGCGCCTCGCGCGGCTCACGCCCGGAAATGAAGATTTCACCTTCGCGCTCGCGAAGCCGGCCGGTAATGGCTCGCAGGAAGGTCGTTTTGCCCGCAGCATTCGCGCCGAGCAGCGCGACGGTCTCGCCGCCGCGGACTTCGCAGCTGATCGGACCGAGAGTGAAGGCCGGGTACGTGACCTTGAGATTGTTTACGGCGAGAATGGGTGAGGCAGTGTCCATGGGGCGAAAAGTAGCCGCGACCCGCAAGGGTCGGTCACTAAAGTGACCGCTCGGCTGGGGTCGCTGAAGCGACCGTGATCCCAACCGCTCACGCATTGACATGAGGCCGGTGCGTCTGCGTGGCACATCGATGTTGTCGCACCAAGACCGCGGTCGCTTGAGCGACCCCAGCCGAGCCGGCGCTTTAGCGCCGGACCGGGAGATCCACGGCGGATTTCGCGGCGTACCCCTCTTGCAAGCTCAGCAGGTTCACTCTTTTCAGGAGTTACTGCAGGATGAAAACCTTTCCCCGTTCCGCGCGCTTTGGTCTGGCGCTGGCCGTCGGGATCGCCGGCCTCCTGGGGGCACGCCACGTGGCGTTCGCCTCGGATCACCAGGACACCGCCGATGTCGAACTCAATCCGTCGCAGGACATGACGGATTTCTACGCCTTCCCCGGCGCCAGCAGCGACCGGATCACGCTGGTCCTCAACTCATGGCCGGTGATCACGCCCGCCCAGACCGGCACCACCTACTTCGATCCAAACCTCCTGTACCAGATCAAGGTGGATAACACAGGCGACGCCGTCGAAGACAAGGTGTTCCAGATCTCGTTCCGCGGTACCGGAGCGTCGCAGCAGGTCGAAGTGCGCGGCCCGATGACGCCGCCTGTCGTTGGGGCGATGAACAACACGATCTCGACGTCCGCCCCAGCGGTCAGCGGCGCGATCAACACCACGCTCGGCACCGCGAGTGGCATTCAAGTGTATGCCGGCGTGCGTGACGATCCATTCTTCATCGACCTCGAACAGTTCTTCCGCATTCTTCCCGACCGCAAGCCGGTGACCGGCGCACTCGCCGCCCTGCCGTCAACGGCGTCGGCAAGCGCGTTTCGTCCGGCGGGGTCGGCCGTCAACTTCCTGCAGGGATTCAACGTCCTCTCCATCGTGATCGAGCTACCCACCGCGATGCTCACCGCCGGTGGCAACGCCAAGATCGGTCTCTGGGGGACCATTTCCCGATGATCACTTCCTTTTGCTTCGCGAGGATCACCTCGATGCATCCGTTCCGATTCGCCTTGCTCGCCGGCGCGACGCTCATGGCGGCCGCCTGCAACTCCGATTCCATGACGACGGCCGTCACGACGACCCGCATGTACAACCAGGTGCAGCGGCTCGGCAATCCGCTGGTGAGTGAAGTGTTCCTCGCCAAGCGCAGTCACGCTACGCACGGCAGCACCGGCCCGGCGCAGGACGTTTCGCTGATTCGTCCGGAGCTGATCTCGTTCGTCGCTACCGTGGCCGGGCGCAATGCGACGGTGCAGAACACGCTGGCGTCAGTGCTCCTGCCGGATATGCTCATCGTGCAGACCGACAAGGCGCAGTCGAGTGCTGGTTGGCTCACCTGGGCGCTCGCCAATGGTTGGGGCGGGCGCAAGCTCACGGACGATGTCGTCGACGCGGGTCTCTCCGCCATCTTCGGCACGCTGCTCGACCCAAGCAACGTTTCCGCCGGACTCACCACCGACAACGTGGCCAGCGATTCACCTTTTCTGACCACGTTCCCGTACGTGGCCGCGGCAAACCATTGAACCGGATCACACCGGTCGGCGTCGTGGTGGCTTCACTCGCGTTGGTTGCGAGTGTCGCCACCGCGGTGCGGACCACCGCCGCCACGACGCCGCGACGGCAATTCGACATCGCCGCGGAACGCGCCATGCACGACGCTGACATCGCATTCTACTCATCGCGCGTGACTCGCGACCCCACCGGCGCGATCGATCACCTGCACCTTGCCGCGCTCTATCTCCAGCGTGCTCGCGAGCGCGCCGCGCCCGCCGATCTGGGCCGCGCAGAGTCCGAGGCGCGGATGTCGCTCGCCAATCGACGGGCTCACAACAGCGAGGCGTGGCACACGCTCGCCCTCGCGCTCGTTGGTCAACACAAGTTTCTCGAGGCGCACGACGCCGCCGACTCGCTCCTTTCGGCCGATCCCACGTCCAGCGGACCGCGGTCGCTCGTGGGTGAGATTGACCTGGAGCTCGGTCGATACCTCGAGGCCGACACCATCTTCACCGCGCTCGATCGCCGCTCGGCAGAGGCGCCTGTGCTGGCGCGCGTGGCGCGATGGGCATCGCTCCGCGGCGAGGCCGAGCATGCACGCGACGTGCTCGCGGCCGCCCGCGAGAAGGTCCATCATCAGGCAGGCACGCCGGCCGAGCAGGTCGCGTGGTACGACTTGCGTCTTGGCGAAATGGCATTGGCGCAGGGAGAACTGGCTGAGGCCGCAGGAGCATTGCAACACGCGCTCGACGTGGCCCCAGACGATCCACGGATACTCCTTGCCCTCACGCGCCTTGCGCTTGCCCGGCATGACGGCAAAGACGCACTGCACTGGGCGAATGCCGCCATGAACGCTGGCGAGGATCCGCTCGCCTTCGCGCTCGCGAGCGATGCGAACGCGATGCTCGGGCGAAGGGATGATGCGGCCCGGATGTTTCGCGCGTTCGAGACGGCGATCAAGGCTGCGCCGGCGAACGCCTGGCACAGACAATGGCGCCTCGAGCTGCTCGATCATGATCGGCAGGTGCCAGCCGTGCTGTCGCAGGCCGAACTCGAGTTGCACACTCGCCCGGATATATACGGGTGGGACCAGTACGCCTGGGCCCTTCACCACGCCGGCCGCGACAACGAGGCTCGTGTCGCAATGCAGAACGCACTGAAGTGGCATACACAGGATGCATTGCTCGATGCGCACGCCGCAGCACTGGGATTGCCGCGATGATCGGACGATTCATTGGAGTGGGGTTCCACCACATCGTCGCCATCGACGCACTCGACCACCTGCTCTTCCTGCTGGTCCTCGCCGCATGCTATCGCCCGCGTGACTGGCGCCATGGGCTGACCGTGGTGAGTGCCTTCACGATTGGTCACTCGCTCACGCTGGCGCTCGCCGCCCTGAACATTGTGCGCTTCCCGATACCGCTGGTGGAATTCCTGATTCCCTGCACCATCATCGGCGCCGGCATGGAGAATCTCTTCCATCGAGGTCAGCGCCCCCACGGTTGGCTCCGCCCGGCGCTCGCTGGCGGATTTGGCCTGGTGCACGGCGCGGGGTTCGCCACGACACTGCGCGATCTCTTTGACGGCAGCGTGGCAGTGCCATTGGTGGGCTTCAACATTGGCATCGAACTTGGCCAGATGCTGGTGCTTACGCTGATGATCTGCGCATTGACACTGGCGGATCGCGCACTGCGCAATGCGGCGGGCAATACCGTCGCCGCGCTCACCTGGCG
>JANYCP010000366.1 GCA_025360265.1 Gemmatimonadota bacterium | reverse complement strand
CAATGCGCTCACGACGCTTGGTGCCGGATGCATCGGCCTTTCCGCCGTTGCATACGGTTTTGGGCATATGCACTGGGGTGGGATTCTTCTGCTTGCGAGCGGACTGATCGATACGCTCGACGGATCGGTCGCGCGGCTGAGTCATACCGACAGCAAGTGGGGTGCGTTCTACGACTCCACCCTGGACCGGGCAGGCGACGGGGCGCTCTTCATCGGGTTGGCGTCGTGGATGATCTACGCTCCGAATATTCAGTTCCGCGAGCTTTCGATCGTCGTGTGCATGGTCGGGATTCTGACGTCGTTGCTCGTTTCGTATATGCGGGCACGCGCGGAAAGTCTCGGCATGGATGGCAAGGTCGGCATCGCCCAGCGGGCTGAGCGAATTCTCGGGCTGGGCCTGACCACCATCGTCTTCGGGTCGAACTGGCGTGCCATCCCGATCAGCGCGGTTCTTGTCATCTTGACGGCACTTTCACTCATTACAGTGGTTCAACGATTCGTGCATGTTCGCCGCCAGGCGATCAGCATGGATATCACGTAGAACAGGGGAGTCAGCGTGGGTCAGCTCAAGCCAGGATCAGTCGCAAAATCCGAAGGAAAGCTCGGCGTCATGTGCGTTGGGCTCGGCGCGGTAGCATCGACGTTCATTGCCGGCGTGGAACTCAGCCGCAAGGGGCTCGCGAAGCCGTATGGTTCGCTCACGCAGCTTGCGACGATCCGGCTCGGCAAGCGCACCGAGGAACGCGCGCCACTGATCCGCGACTTCGTCCCGCTCGCTTCGCTCGAGGACCTGGTGTTCGCGGCGTGGGATCCAGTTCCTGACGATGCCTATCGGTCCTGCCTGCACTGCGGCGTATTCGACAAGCACGAGCATGTCGAGCCGATTCGCCCATTTCTCGAGGCGATCAAGCCGTTACCGGCGGTGTTCGATCAGACCTACGTCAAGCGCCTCGAGGGAAAGAACGTCAAGACTGGCAAGAACAAGCGTGATCTCGCCGAGCAGCTGCGCGCCGATATTCGGGACTTCAAAGCGAAGAGTGGTGCGTCTCGTCTCGTGATCGTCTGGTGCGCCTCGACCGAAATCTTCATCGTTCCCGGGGCAGCGCACGAGACGCTGGCGTCCTTTGAAAAGGCGATGGAAGCGAACGACCCGTCGATCGCGCCATCGATGTTGTACGCGTGGGCCGCATTGATGGAAGGCATACCGTTCGCCAATGGTGCGCCAAACCTCACGTGCGACATTGGAGCGATCACCGAGCTCGCGGCGAGCAAGAAGGTCGCGATTGGGGGCAAGGACTTCAAGACTGGCCAGACAATGATCAAGACCGTGCTGGCCCCGATGTTCAAGGCGCGCATGCTTGGTGTTGCCGGGTGGTACTCCACCAATATTCTCGGCAATCGTGACGGCGAGGTGCTCGACGATCCTGAGTCGTTCAAGACGAAGGAAGAATCGAAACTTGGCGTGCTTGAGTTCATCCTCCAGCCCAAGCTGTATCCGGAGCTGTACGGCAAGTTGTTCCACAAGGTGCGGATCAATTATTACCCGCCGCGTGGTGACAATAAGGAAGGGTGGGATAACATCGACATCTTCGGGTGGTGCGGTTACCCGATGCAAATCAAGGTCGATTTCCTCTGCCGCGATTCGATCCTGGCGGCGCCATTGGTGCTGGATCTTGCGCTGTTCTTCGATCTCGCCCACCGAGCCGGGATGTCGGGCGTGCAGGAATGGCTCTCGTTCTACTTCAAGAGTCCACAGGCGATTCCGGGTGTCTATCCGGAGCATGACCTGTTCATTCAGCAAACCAAACTCAAGAACACGCTGCGGTGGATGATGGGGGAGCCGGTGATCACCCATCTGGGACAGGATTACCCGACCGACTAAGGCGGCGCAGATGAAATATTTTCACCGGACGCCGGTGTCACCCGATATGGTGATCGCTGAAGCGGCAAGAGTTTTCGGGGCGCGCCTCACGCCGGCGGGTGAAGCGCCGCGGCGGCGCGCGTTTGCCGGTTCGCTCGGGTCAGTGTCGGTGACCTCCGTGCCAGAGGGTGGACACAACACTCTGGTGACGGTGGTCACAGACCAGCCGGGCGAAAGTGAGATTGACAAGTTGGCAAAACATTTTCTCGGCACCCTACACGTGCTCGCTGAACCGGGGCATGTGCTCCGCGGCGACTACTGATCCCCGGCTCGGGTATCCCACATGGCCTTCCGCCTGCTTCCGCGAGACGAACGGTTCTTCGAACTGTTCACCACAATGTCGCTTGCCACCGTGAAGGCCGCCGAACACATGGTCGAGCTGTTCCGGCGTACCGACGACGAGCGCTGGCAGCTCGTGGAGACGATCAAGGAGCTGGAACACCAGGCCGATGACATCACTCACGAGATAGTCACCCGGCTCGACCGGACGTTCATCACGCCATTCGATCCTGAAGACATTCACCAGCTCGCGTCCAAGCTTGATGACATCATGGACCGTATTGACAGCACGGCGCGCCGTGCGCGGATTTTCCGCGTTGGTGAAGTGCCGGAAGGCGCCCATCTCCTGGCCGAAGTGATCCAGCGCACAACGGTGCAGGTGCTGGTGGCTGTTCAGGCACTGCAGAACGAAGACACCGGGTCGGTGCTCGCGGCGTGTCGCCTGATCAAGGGACTCGAGGAAGAAGGCGATGCCATGTACTACCAATGGCTGGGCAAATTGTTCGAGGACAAGCACGACGCAGTGACCGTCATTACCTGGAAGGAACTGTACGATACGATGGAAAAGACGCTGGACAGCGCCGAGGATGCCGCCAACGTGATCGAGTCAGTCACGATCAAG
>JANYCP010000131.1 GCA_025360265.1 Gemmatimonadota bacterium | reverse complement strand
ACAAATGGTGCATTCTCCCTCCGGCGGAGGAACTCGCGAGCCATTCGTTTCGCCCGGGGTTCGTCGGCGTGGTTGCGCAGTGCCGATGCAAGCTCTTCCTCGTCAACGCTTGCCAGCCAATCGGCCGCGGTCGGCGCATCCCGACCCATGCGCATGTCGAGCGGCGCACCCGGACGAAACGTGAACCCACGATCCGCCTGATCGAGCTGGCGTGAGGACACACCGAGGTCGAGGAGGACGAAATCGGGATGAAATGCACGGACTGCGGTGAGCGCAGCATCGGACGCGTAAGGCAATTGGAGGTACGCGACGCCTTCCTCCCCAAGTCTTGCACGCGCGGTGGCAATGGCATCCGGGTCGCGATCGATGCCAAGTAGCGTGGCACCCTGTGCCACGAAACCCATGGCGTGTCCGCCGTGGCCGAGCGTGGCGTCGACGACCCGGCGGGCATCGCGAGCCCGTTCCATGATTGGGGCAAAAAGGACCGGCAGGTGGTGGGGCAAATCGTTCACGGCGACTCCCCTAAACAACTCACCCCATCCGGAATCGGACGGGGTGGAAACGGGGCTGACGGGGCTCGAACCCGCGACCTCCGCAGTGACAGTGCGGCACTCTAACCAGCTGAGCTACAACCCCTGGACGACCGGACGCGAAGCTAATCGCGTCCGGCCACTTATTGCAGGGGTCAGGGCTTGGTTGGCGGCTTGCAGTACACCTTCTTCATCGCCGGTACACGCTGTGCGCCGGTCAGTTCGCCCTGCACCGACGCCGAGAACCTGCTCGAGAAGTCAACCAGGCTCGGCGTCGTTGCAGTCGCGAGCGCCTTCAATGCCGGGTCGCCGATCAGTGCGTTGAGCAGCGCCTCGTACTTGTTGACCGCTTCACACGACTTCTCGGCCGCCGCTGCTGCCCCGAGGCGGGTGAACCCTGAGAGATACGACATCACGACGAAGTAGTTCCCCATCTCGGAATACACCGCAGTCGGCGGATTGACCGCAACGATGCCCCGGCCCATGCGTGCAAGTGTCGAATCCTTCGCCTCGCTCTTGTCGGCCGTATCAGCGATGATCACTTGCCCTTCCTGCACAAAGAGGCCAGCGAACTGGTTCTTTGCGGCCGGGTCGGCACCTTTCGGGAAGATCGCGGCAAGCCCAAGCGCGTCATCGTACTTCTTCGCCTTGATCAAACGCTGTTCGAGCGCCAACACTGGTGTCGCGTCCACCGGATCGATGGCAGTCAGCATGCGAATCACCTTCTTGGCCGAGTCAGTCTGGTCGGCATCCATATAAATCTGGAGTTGTGCCTTGTACGGCTCAGGGGCACTGGAGAACTTGTCGGCCCAGCGCTTGGCCCACAGCATCGAGTCGGCCGCGTTCGTCGCGACGAATACCATGCGTGGGTAGAACGCGGTATCGGCGCGCGTCTGATCGAGCTGATACTCGAGCAAGAAGTTGTCGTACGCGCACTTGTACTTGGTCTTCACCAGCGCCGCATCCGACGACGTCAGCGCGACCGCTGCACAGAGGTTGCCCTTCAACTCCAGCCAATCCGGGCTGAACGGATCCTGCTTGATCTGGGTATCGACCACGGCTTCGGCCGCATCCGGCCGATTATACATTCGGAACACCTGGACGGCGCGATCGGCCAAGACACGATTCGTCGGGGCGATCTGCAGCATCTTCAGGTAATCGCCCACCACGCCGTTGGTGTCCTTCTTGACCGCATGGATGACCGCGATCTGGTTGACAGCGTCGAGCGAGAGCGGATCGCCCAGCGAAGCAGCCCGATAATGGCGCTCCGCTTCGGCGCCGACTGAATCTTTCGCGCGTTCTATTTCGCCGAGGCAATACTCGGGGAAGCCGTAACCCGGAACGGTCTTCAGCGCCTTGTTGGCGCCTTCTGCGGCCTTCACCTTGCTGCTCACGAGCTGGTCGCGGCACGACTTGGCATCCGGATATGCCTTGAAAATCACCGACACCTGTTCGGCGACTTTATTGCCGAAATCCTGGGGCGACTGTCCAGCAACCTGCGACAGTTTCACCACCTGGCCCGCCTCATCGGACGACCCCGTGACGCGGGTCGACGCGACGAACCGCCCGTCCGGCATCTTCACCAAGGTGGTCATGACAAACATGCGCGCCGACATCACTGCCGCCATCAGACGTGCGGATTCCGGCGGGAAGATCTGGTCGCGTCCGTAACCCCACTGCGTGAGGTTCTTGTTCATGTCGGCGCGCTGAATCACCAGCCAATCGCTGCTGATCGAATTCGACAACTTGTTGCGCAACGCGTCGCCAATCGCCACGGCGGCGACCGAATCGGACGGCGAGTTCGGATACGGCGTCGCAACCATCACCTTGGTCGCGGGCGGACCGGACGGACCTCGACTGCCGTTGATCGAGGAGCCCAAACTGATCCCCTGCGAAGCCGCAGGCGGGATCGATGCCATCGCCGCCAGCAATGAGAGTGAAATCGCTTGTTGCAACATCCCTAGTCTCCCGGTAGTGATTGCAACCGGATCAATCCGGCTTTAGTGACGCGGTAAACCTCGAACGCCTACAGTGGGCGAAGAGGGACTCGAACCCCCGACATCCTGCGTGTAAGGCAGGCACTCTAACCGGCTGAGTTATTCGCCCGGGTTCAGGCTATGAGTGCGAACGGCAACAGTACGCAGTACCCTACTACCAATAGGACGCTCGCCGCCTCGGCGGAACCACTCCCGAGACTGAGCACCGCATATCCTGCACCGACGGTCGCGAACGCGACCGCAAAGAGTATCAAATTGCGACGCGGGAAGAGCGTCTGCTGGTGTGGCTGACTTGGCGTGGTTGGTGGCATCTGTTAGGACGCTAGCTCCTTGGGTTGTACGGGTCAAGATGAAGGTGGTCCAACCCCTTGAATCGTAATCGTTTCGTCATCTTCTGGCGGCTGCGGCCACCCCTCATCCAAGGCAGCTCGCCGGGGTGCTTCTCGGCGGCGGCGCGACGCTGCTGCCCATGCCAGTACCAATGTAATGATCAACCACGTTCCGCCGGTCGCCAGCCAGACAAACCAGTTGTAATGCTGGCGCACCGACCTGAGCCACACTTCCTCGAACCGGTCCAACGTGTATCCGGTGGCAGCCGCTACTGCGGCGTCGAACGAGACGCCTTGCTCGAGCCGCGCCAGTAACGCCCGAATATCACCGTTAGGGCAGCGCCGGGCGAGTTCCGCCACCGCCGACCCCGCGAGAGCATATGCTGCCTCAGCGTCGTCCGCACTGCCTCTTAACGCACCATCGAGCGCACGAAGTTCCGGAACCTTGCCGGTGGCGACTGCCAGGTTCAGTCGAAGCGCTGCGAACCGGCCGTATTCCTGCGCCGCAACGACTGCATACCCTTCGTCAAACCAGAGCGGCACCCGGACCGACACGCGCTGATGTAGCACCACATGCGCCAGTTCATGCCGCAACGTCTGGTACGGATCTCCGCCGTCGAGCCGAATGATGACCATCCGGCCCCCTGCAAACGTCGCACCCGCCCCCCAACCCGGCAGCCGCCCGCGCGAGACGCGCTGAAAGTCAGCGCGGTCATTCGCCAGCACCAGATACAACCGGCCGAGGTCCAACCGCCCGAAACCGATCCAGTCGTGCGGCTGTTCCGCCGCCTCGGCGAGGGCAGTGCCCAGGCTGACATGCTTCTGGTCTGCGAACACCGTCACGTCGCCGACCTCGACTTGCCGATCCTGCGCTGGCAGACCGGCGAGCTGCAGCAGGAGGGCGATCAGGCGAATGGCGAACGTGGCGGTGCCCCTCCCCCAGCGACCAGTTCAAGCAACTTGCCGCACCGCGCAGCGTGTGGCGAATGACGAATCGCCACGCCAACGGTCCACGCCTCACGCGCCTCGGTAATCTGCCCTCGAAACCAGAGTGCGCGGCCAAGCTCGGTCCAGCCTTCGGCGAGGTTCGGTCCCTGCGTCACCGCCCGTCGCAGGAATTCCACGGCGTCGGTCTGCATGTCACGCTCGAGATACGCAACGCCGAGCCAGAAGTTGGCATACAGCGTTGCACGACCGTCGGTGGCACGAGCAGCCGCGAGTGACAGGTGCTCGATCGCTTCGCCAACGATTCCCTTGCGAAGACAGATCGCGCCAACCGCAACACGCGCCAGGCCATGATCCGGCTCCTTGACGAGTACGTGCAGACAGAGTTCGAGCGCCTCGTCGTTGCGATTTTCGTACATGAGCGCCCAGCCAAGGAGCGCCCGAGCGTTCGCACTCGTGCCATCGAGCTGAATCGCCTGGCGAAGCTGACTCTGTGCGGTCGGCCAGTCGCCGGCCGCCAGCGCGCTCCAGCCGCGCTCGATATGCGTCGACGCACCGAGGTGATCGTGACGCTGCGAGACACGCGGATTCTCCGGCGGTAGCGACTTGAACGCATCAACGAGTTGCCGAATCTCTTCCTTGAACGCGGTCAGTTCGGCGATTTCCACTTCGGCGTGCTTGAAGAGTGCGACGATATCCGACTTCAGTGCCTGACGTTCGGCGGTAGGGACGCCCGCCCCAATCGCAGATGAAAGTCGATCGAATTCTGCCCTGAGCGTCGCGATGGGATCTGACGTCACGCCGCCACGCCCGATCCGGCGAGATTGGCCCGCGCCAGCGCGTGTTCAGGATTGAGTGTGATCGCGTGTTCCCATCGGACGCGCGCGGTGGGTAGATCACCGCGGCGACAGGCGAGGTTGCCCAACTTGAAGTAGACGTCATCACCAAGCGCGGGCGCGAGCTTGGCAGCGCGCTCGTACGATTCCTCCGCCTCATCCCACCGGCCGGCGCGGTAGAGCAGGTCGCCCAGGTTCTTGGAGATCTGCGGAATCGTCGGGTCCTCGCTGAGAGCGTGGCGCAGGTGCGCCTCGGCTTCGCCGACTTCGCCGGTGCCCTCGAGCAACACGCCGAGCGTCGTCCGCAGCACGGGATGGTCGGGATACGCCGCCACACCTTCCCGCATCGTGGTCAGTGCGTCGGGCCATGCCTCGGAGAGTCCTTGGGCCCAGCCGCAACCCCAGAACCAGCGCGCCGGTGGCAGTACCGTGCCGAGCAGATCGCGCGCCATCGCAAACCGCTCCAAGGCACGGACGGGTTCTCCGCGTCGCAGTGCGAGCAGACCTGATGCCGTCCAGAGCTGGGCATCACGACCGTGCGCAACGAGCGCGTTCGCCAGCGTTGCCTCAGCGTCGTCGAGTCGCCCCGCGGCTTCGAGTGCCAGCGCCAGATTGTGCACCACCGCGACGCGGTCCGAGTCACGCTTGGCCGCCTGTTCCAGTTGCGCCACCGCGACATCCCACTGGGCTTGACGCAACGCGATCATGCCGAGATGAAACGGCGCAATCGCTTCGGTGGGGCGCAGCTCCGCCACGCGCCGAAACTCACGCTCCGCTTCGGTCAACATGCCGGTGCGATAGAAGGCGATACCGAGATTGCGATGTTCATCAACACGAGAGACATCCTCGCGCGGTTGCGGCGGAGTCGCGGTCGCCACCCGTCGCAAGCGTCCCGCCGAGATCAGGCCGAACAGAATGCGACACACCTCAAACTCGCTGAGCCCGGTACCGTCCACGATATCACGCACCGAGTTCACGCCATCAATCAGCGGAAGCACGCGACGTTCTGATTCCACCAATTGGGCGTTCTCTTCGGCATGATTTCGCGGCTCGCCCTCGAACGCGTACACCGCATCAACCGTCGTGATCTTCTTGGCGATGATGCTCCATTCGTCCACGCGCCGCGCACCCTCCAGCAGCAACCCCTCGGGATTGAGTCGGAGCGGCACATCCGGAACATCTGGCGACACGGCCACCTCAAACGAAAAGGTGCCGCTGGTCCAGGCGAACAAGATGTACACCGCTTCTTCCACCTGCCGACGCAGCTCAGCGCCGAGTTCGGCGGCGGTGAGGAAGCCGAGGTGGATGAGGAGTGCGCCGATGCGCCGACCGGGCAGCGCCGACTGCGATGCGATCGCCAACTCGAGTTGGTCGGCGGTAATCTTCCCCGACGCGACCAGCCGATCACCGAGTCGATCAGTGCGCGACACCATCCCGGCGAACGTGATCCACCCTTCATCGAACCAGATCGAACCAAAGTTGCGGTCACTCGCTACCGACAGGCAGCCAGTGCGGCGACCGAGGTACAGCAGCTGTACCACATCGGGGAGCGACGCTTCCTTGAGCGATCCCTTGATCGCCATCAGGTCCATTCCTCGAGCAACCGCTCGGCGATGTCCGGCCAGGTCTCGATCATTTTCTCCCGCGAGCGGATTGCGCCGCTGCCCGGGGCCAGCAATCCGCTGCCCCGCCGCGCTGGTCGCGGTGTGGGGCTCGTTGCCCCTTCCAGTATCGCCCGGGCAACGTCCACCGAAAGCGCGACATCCCGACTGTCTGCCGCCGTGAGCAGTCGCGGCACCAGTTGCTGCAGTTCGCGGAGCGAACCAACCGGGCGCGATGCGACGTAATCCACAAGATCAGCGTCGGTGTCGGCCGATCCCAGCAGGCGTTGTGTTTCGTGCACACGCGCTTCGCGATCTGGCGGGCCCAGCTCCAGCACAAGCCCACCGGCGAGTCGCGTCGCGAGGCGCGGCTCGAATCCGCTGAGCTGGCTTGGCGCGGTCGCCGCCGTGAACGCCATCTGTCGGCCCGACTCGAGCATGAGGTTGTAGAGCAGGTACAGCTCTTCCTGGCTGCGCTCCTTTCCTGCGAGTGCGCCGACATCATCAAGCAGCAATGCCTGCGCGTGCCGAAGTCGCTGACGCCAGCGCGCAATCGTGCCGTCGCCGAGTGCGGCGACGAGACCGTCGACAAACTCCTTGCCATCAAGGACGGCAACGCGCGTCACGCCACTTGCCTTGAGCGCATGTCCGAGCGCGTGCAGCAAATGCGTTTTGCCGACTCCCGGCCTGCCAACGATGACGAGTGGATTGTACCGCTGCCCCGGTGCGGCGGCGACTGCGCGAATTGCTTCCAGCACCGGTCGGGTTGACGGCCCTTCGGCAAAGAGCGCCAGCGTATAGCGCGGGCTCGGCCCGGAAAGTGGCTCACCCGCCTCGCGCGCCGACACGACGAGCGCTTCGGCATCGCGGACCCGATCCGGGTCGTGCAGTGCAGGATCGGCCAGTACCGCGGGTGCCAGTGTACTGAGTTCCTGCTGCAGTGCACGCAGCGTGTCAACGTCGGTCTCGAACGCGGCGAGTACTTCCGCAGGATCAACCGTGATTTCCTGTGCCAGTACGTTGTCGAGACGAGTCGTGCGGAAGCCCTCCGCGGCAAATCGCAGGGTCGCCTCGGTGACGCGTTGGCGCCAGCGATCGACTTGTTGGGAGACCGCCGACGAAACATCGGCCAGAAACGTTGAGAATTCGTCGGGGGGCATGGGGCTTGGGTCACGGGGCATGGCGATCGCCAATGCCGGATCATCGCCAAGGACTCCCATGCCCCACGCCCCATGCCCCACGCCTTCCTTCCCATGTCCCAGCGTAGCCAACACCTTGCGCGCCTCAGCGACCCCGATCGGCGCGCTCGCCACAGCCTGCTGTGCAATCAATCGGTTGAACGCGCCGAGCAGTTCGCGAACGGTCGCAATCGGCAGCTCGGCAACCGCGGCCAGCACTTCCGAACTGAGTGGGACATGTCGTTCGGCAACGCGGCGCGAAAGAATGGCAAGACGCGTCTCGTAATCGGGCGCGCCGATGTCGATCACCAATCCGCCGGCAAAGCGCCGAATCAATCGCTCATCGAGCGACTGGATTTCTTCGGGTGGACGGTCGCTGGCCAGCACGATCTGACGATCACCAGCCATCAGCACGTCGATCAGGCGGAGCAACTCCGATTGCAGTTCGCGTTGATCTGCCAGCAGCTGCGCGTCGTCGAGGAGGACAAGATTCGCCTCGGTGAATCGGCGCCGATACGCTTCGGCTTGGCCGGCAGCGAGTGCGGTGTGATACGCCTCGACAAAATCGTCGACGGTGACGTATTCAATGATGCGTGATGCATCGATGGTCAGCGCTTCGTGACCGATCGCGGTCAGGAGGTGCGTCTTGCCGAGCCCGGGGCGAGCGTACAGGAAGAGCGGATTGTACGCCGCACCCGGCGCCTCCGCGACGGCCTTGGCCGCAGTGGCGGCGAGCCGGTTGGAGGACCCGACGACAAACGATGCGAATCGCGCGTGCGGGTTCAGCATGGCACGCTCAGGCGCCGGGCCGCTGTGACGCGTACTGGCGCATCACGATGCTGATGACACCGTGCAGCGCCTCGAGTACGCCTTCGCCCTTCAGCGCACTGCAGGCGAAGTCGGGATGGGCGGACGGATTGAGCTCCAGGTTGAGCGCTTCGCGCGGCAGCTGGAGTTCTTCGGGCAGGTCACACTTGGTGTAGAGGTACACGATCGGCACCGCACGGGAGCGGCCATCCGGGTCATCAAGATTGTCGCGCAGCGAGCGCATTGCCGAGACGTTTTCGGCGAGGCGACCCGCCTGCGTGTCAGCGGCAAACATCACTCCGTCTGCATCAGCGAGAATCAATCGTCGTGTGGCATCGGCATGCCGCTGGTCGGGAATTGCGTACAGGTTGACGCTGGTGCGCCAGCCACCGATTACCCCAAGCTCGAGCGGCAACCAGTCGAGCATGGGTGCCACACCAAAGTCAGTGCCGAACGGCACGAGCGGACCCCGCTTCTCCGGCGTGACACGATCCTGAATGCAATGGAGGATCGTCGTCTTGCCGACCTGTGGTGCGCCGTACACCACGACGGTCAGCGTCAAGTCGCGTCGCTCCGCATCAATGCGTGCCATCGTCACCTGCTCCCGAAGAGGGAGCGCAAGGAATTGTCGAGTTCTCGCTCGAACCCTTCCGCCAAAACATCGCGCACCGGCGCCAGTGGCGGTGCGGCGGCCTGGATCTGCGCGGCGAGCCGGGCGAAGAACAATCGGACGAGACCGATCGAAGACTCCTGCCCGAAGACGACGAGCCCGATCCAGCGCCCCCGAGGCGTGTCGAACGCCGACAGCCACACGCCCTGCCGCTCACCCTGATGCACCACCGCGCCAAAACCGGCGGGCTCGTCGATCGTTCTGGCGAGTTCGTCGGTGGTCGCGAGGATTCCGGCGCCAAGCGCTGCAGCGGACATCACATCCACTGAACGAGTGAAGCCGTGTTGAGCGATCACCTGTCCGGCGCTCGTCATGACGAGTGTGAGTCGTGCGCTCGATTCGCGCAGGAATTCGGCGAGTGGTTCAGCGACCCACGGTTCAAGGACACGCATCAGCGCAACACGTCTGCGAAATCGCGCATCAAGAGACGCAGCCGTCCGAGTTCGCCGTCGTTGCGTGCCACCGCGACCAACCAGAGTGGCGCAGGGCCGGCGACAGCGAGCAACGCGCCGCGATCACCAACCAGGTACGCGGTCTGTGGTAGGCCGGCGTCCATGGCCGAAGTACACCTCGCGACCCGCATGACCAGTGCCGCGGCAAGGGCGGCCACGTCTGCGGTTGCGAGCTCCTCCATCGCCGTTTCGGCGACCACGAGCCCATCCTCGGCCGAGACAATCAGCGCGCCAAGCACGCCGGTCACACCGGTCACCTCGCGCAGCGCCGCATGCCACTGGTCGATGGTCATGACGATGACCCCATCCAGTCGCGGGCGGCCCGGGCAGCGTCACCCGCAAGTCCGAGGAGCCGACCGAGCGGCGTCGCCGAGCTGCGATAGATCAACAACGCCCCGTCTCGGCTCACGGGGAGCATGGCGATTTTTGCGTCGGCCGTCTCCATCACGACATGACGCACAGTACCAAGGTCGAGCATGCGCGCGACCCGCGCGGCTTCCCGGACGAGCCCCGCCCCTTCCGCGGCCGCAGCGTCCGCCAGCGATACGTCGGCCACTTCGCGGACGCTGCCGGCGAGCCGCATCCCCTGCATATCGAACAACAGTACCCCACCGGCCGGATCGGTCAGGCGCACGGTACCAACGGGGGCGCGCGCTGGCTGTAACCCCCGAAGGCGATCGAGCGCGTTCAGGATCGTGATGTCGTGGGGTGCCTGCATCGCAGCGATATCAAGGTGGCGTTCGGCCGCGGCGAAGTCGCGGGAGCGAAACGCAACGAACGCGAGTCCCTTGCGTGCACCGACGTGATCGGGGTCGCACTCAAGTGCAGCGTACCACGCGCGACTGGCGGCCGAATCGTCGCCCTGATCGGCGCGGACACGGGCGAGCAGGTCGTGGGCGTCCGCAACGGTTGGATAGTGTGCAAGACCGGAGAGCGCGACGGTGGCGGCGGCCGCGTGCTGGCCGCGCTGACGCAAGCGTTCACCGAGTTCGAGGAATGCCAGGCCCTGGGGCGGAGCGTCGGGTGCGCCAGCGAAAGGATCATCAGTCACGGGCGTCGCGCAGTGCCTCCACCATGGTGCGAGCGGCCTGCATCAACGCGGCGGCGTCGCCAGCATGTGCAGGATCATTGGTGCGCCAACTTTGCCAGGCATCGATCGCCGCGTCAAAGCGACCGGCACCGACCTCGGCGAGCCCGAGAGCGCGCCACGCTTCCACATCGTCCGGGCATTCAGCGAGACGCTCGCGCAGCAACCTCGTCGCCTCTTCATATCGCCCGGCGTCAATTGCGCTGTATACTGACCGACCTGCGTCAGCCGGCGGCCGACGAAGCTCAAGTATAAGGGCTCCCTGCAACGACTGGATCGAGGCTGCCACTTCATCCACTGGCTCGTCAAGGGCCGCCGCCAACGTTGCCACGTCACGCGCGCCATCGATCTGGTCGAGCAAACGCCATTCGCGCGGCGTGATCGCTGGCACATCGCCCACCGCAAGAATGTCCGGTGCAACAAATGTCGGAATCGCACGAAACTCCTGCATGAGCGGCGCGAACTCGACACGTTGGCTTTCGGACGCCACGAGATCGAACACCAATGCGTCGGGCGACAGCGACAACGGACCGGGGCCGACCGCACCCGCGACAAAGTCGAAGCGACCGCGACGCCAGTGAAGCATTTCGCCCAGCGCCCGGGCTGCCAGCTGAGTACGCATCTGGACCGCCATCGGACGCGCGATGACTCCTGAGTCGTCCGCAGCCTCGGTGTCGCTGATCAAGTGCCGGGCAACGAGTGCCCGGACAGTCGCCGCATCACCGGCCACCGGCTCGAGGGCAACAACCTCGCCCTCGCGGATATACAGCTGGCACGGTTCGGCCGGGTGCGCACCGGAGATACTCAACACACCGCTGCGGCCACCGCGCTCCAGCAGTTGCAGCACCTCGATCAATCCGATTTCGCTCAGAGGCCCGTGCACTCAGCCTCCGGTGAAAAGCGAAGCAAGTTGACGAGCGGAATCCGCATGCCGGCGACTGGCATCACCGAGTTCGCTGCCCGGGTCGTTGCGTCCAACCACTTCCCAATCATCGAGCGCTTCCTCATAGCGGCGCAGCTTGGCGAGCACCACGCCGCGATGGAACAGCGCAGCGGCTTGGGACGGCTGATGCAGCAATACCTGGTCAAACACCGCAAGCGCTTCGCCGAGATGGGCGGTCTGCAACAGTGAACGTCCGACCGAAAGCAGCACATCGTCAGTGTGAACCGCAGCACCACTCTCATCGGGTTCTACCGGCAGCTCGACGAGTGGCGCGCCCGGGCCGGAATCGAGGAGCCACACCTGCGGCAAGTACCGGGGCGACAGGAGCAGCGCACGGCGAATCGCGGCAAGCGCATCGACGTCTCGCCCGAGACGTTCGTAGGCGAGGCCGAGCGTGAACTGCCCGCGTGCTGACTCGGGATCCTCGGCCACCACTGCCTGCAGCAGCGGCAACGCGGCAACGGGATCCTGATCCGCCAGCGCCGCATACCCACCGAGAAAGCGCAGCATGAGCGACGCGTCGGGTGATGCAAGCCACGGCGTCAGTGTCGTGCGCGCACGATGCGGAAAACCGCGCCGCAACATGGCGAGCGCGTGGTTGTGCATCGCGGCCACTGCACCGCGTGAGATCGCTTCCTGCCAGGCGCTGTCCGCGGCAGCGCGCTCCCGCCGCTGCTCGTGCAGCACGCCGAGTCCGTTCCACGCCGCAGCGGCGAGGTCCGGCAGCTGCAGCGCCATGCGATAACACGCCTCGGCTACCGCTGGTTGAAGGTCTCGATGGGCGGCGATCGCGGCGGGAATCGGATTACCAACCGCCGACGTGTGACGATCGTCGCCGTCGGCCGTCGCGAGCAGCAAACCGTCACCGTGACCGGCGGCGAGCCGCTCGAGGTTCCGCCACGCGGCGCGCGGCACTGCCGACATCGCGACCGCACCACGCACCACGTCGAGAGCGGTCTGGCGTTCGCCGCGGCGCGCGGCATACCAGGCAAAATTGCTCAGCGTTGTCGCGTCCGCCCGCTCGAGTCGGCGCCTGAGCGCGGCGACGATGCGCGCGTCGCGAAGGCGGGCCGCAGGCATGTCAGTCGAGCCGGATCGCCTCGAGGATGGCGCGCACTGACGCTTTGTCGGGCATCAGCAGGAACGTCCCCGTCAACGGTGCATCGGAACCTTCCGCCGTGAACGCGGTGTCGACGCAGAAGACCAGGTCGGTTTCTGCCTCATCGGGGTCAACGGTCGCGGCAATTGCTTCGCGAGTCGGCCCGATGATCAAGGCGGGAACGGACGGCAGCAGCATCATTCCCATGAAGTTGCTGAGTGCCGTCAGGTATGCGGAGCAGAGAATATTGCCGACTTCCTTGAGGCCCGACTGTTCGAGTTCGCCGAGGATGCGCGGCGGACCGGGCGGCCGGCGCAGGATCAGGTCGCACAGCCGGGCTGCATCGTTTTCACCAAACGCGAGGAGCGCCCGACCAGTCAGGTCGCCGAGCATTCGCATGCCCACGACAGCAATGTGGTCGCCGAAGGCACACACCATCTCGGGTACCTGGGCGTAGCTGACACGTCGCACGTGGGGCACCGAGATCATGATGCGCCGATCGGTGAGCTGCGAGAGCGCCGTAGCCGCGTGACCAGCGCCGATCGTGGCAACTTCGCCGAGTCCGTCGCGACGGAGTGCTTCAAGGTCGGAATTTGGTGTCATGCATCTCTCCGTGAAAGGTCGTTAGTCGTTAGTCATGAGTCGTTGCTCACGACGAACGACCAATGACTAACGACTACACCACACTCGCCAGATCCATCAACAACGCCGGCCGCCCATCATCGAGCACCGTCGCGCCGGTAATCCATCGCGCCAATCCGGCGGGGCGATCGATCGGTTGCACCACCGCCTCGATCTGACCATGTACCGCGTCCGCCAGCAGCGCAACACGCTGTCCGTTCGCTTCGAACACCACAGCAGGACGGCGCGTCGGCGGATCGCCGCCGCGATACTGCAACAGCCGGCGCAGGTCGACGATCGGCAACGCGTCGCCCCGAACGAAAAGCACGGCACGACCGTCCTGCTGCCCCACCAAGTCACGCTCCCACGCCACCAGCTCGATGACATGCGTCAGCGGCATCACGTAGCGCTCTTCACCGATACCGGTGACCAGGGCGCGCACGATCCCGAGACGGGTAGGCAGCTTGAGCGAGAAGACGCTCCCCCGTCCAAGGATCGTCGTCAGCGAGAGTGCCGCACCAACATCACGCATACGGGCGACGACGACGTCCAGACCAACACCCCGCCCCGATACATCGGTCACCTGTGCAGCGGTGCTGAATCCCGGCCGTTCCAGCACCGACAGCAGCCCATCATCCGAAAGCACCGCGTCCTCGGCGAGAATCCCGAGGGCCCGCGCCCGTCGAGCCACCACCTCGCGATCAATACCGCGACCGTCATCGGTGATCTCGATGATGACCGCATCACCATCCTGCCGCGCGCTGACGGTAATCCGCCCACCCGGCCGCTTGCCTGCCTCGCGACGCACATCAGGCAACTCGATGCCGTGATCCACCGCATTGCGCATCAGGTGCAACAATGGTTCGGCCAGTTGGTCGAGAATGGCGCGATCAACTTCGAGGCGATCGCCGGTCACGTCGACGGTCACATCCTTGCCCAATGAACGGCCGAGGTCGCGAACCATCGGCGGAATGCGCTCGAACACTTCCGAGAGCGGCGCGAGACGGACGTCGAGAATCCGGTCCTGCAATGCGTCGAGACGTCGCGACATCTGCAAGGCGGCGCGCGCGATCGGCGAGAAGGTGTCGGCCGCCGCGCGTCGCTCAAGTTCCTGCCGGGCAGTCACCAGTGAGCCAAGATTGCCAAGGAGTGCGTCGAGACGCTCAACGTCGACGCGCACGATGCGCGACGGACGTGACGGGAGGGCGGCATTGGCATCGGCCTCACCGCCGGCTTCAAGAATGGCGCTCTCACACTCTGCGGCGATGCGGTCGAGCGCCACTTCGAACTCATGGAGCCAGGGAGTCGTGGCGGCCTGCTCACCGCGACGAACGTCGCTGAGCGTCGTTTCCGTGGCGTGGGCGAGGTCTGCGGCAACGTTGAACTCGAGCGACGCAGCCATCCCCTTGATTGTGTGCAGTGCACGGAATATTTCCTCGGCGCTGTCCGACTGGGCAGGATCTTCCTGCCAGCGGGAGAGTGCGCGCCGCGCACTCGTCAGCAGCGAACGCGCCTCAGCGGCAAAGAGGGCGACGTAGCGCGCGCGTCGGGCGTCCGTCATCCACCCAGGGCACGTTGAACCGCTTCCAGTACGCGCGCGGGCTGGAATGGCTTGACGACGAAATCCTTGGCCCCCGACTGAATCGCTTCCACCACCAACTGCTGCTGGCCCATTGCGCTGCACATGAGAATCCGCGCCGCAGGATCGAGGGCGATGATCGCCTTGACCGCGTCGATGCCGCCCATGTCGGGCATCACGATATCCATCGTGACCAAATCGGGCTTGAGTGCCTTGTATCGCTCGACAGCCTGGAGACCGCTCCCGGCTTCGCCCGCGACCTCGTACCCGGCGCCGGTCAGAATGTCGGCGATCATTGTTCGCATGAAGATCGCATCGTCACAAATCAGGATCCGATGGGCCACTACAACCTCCGGTTCAGTACTCAGGCGAAGATCGCGGTTGCAATTCGCTCCAGGTCAATCTCTGCAAGGCTCGTGCGCGTCTCGCCATTCAATTCGACCACGGCATCGACCGCAATGCCGAAGCGACGGAGCTGCCACTCGACGATCACCACCTCGCCGCCAGTCCCAGCGTCACCCGGAAGCTCGAGGGCACGGGACGCGTCGGCCACCGTAAGGATCCGACCGCGATGGTTGACCATTCCACGGACCGCCGGCACCCCGCCGGGAACCCGGATCAAGCGGGCCGCCCGCACCACCTCGATGACCCCGGCCAGGGGGATAACCCACCTGGTACCTGCGATCCGGACGACCAGACCACCGGCACCGGTACCGCCTTCAGACGGGATCGGCACCGAAGAACCCCAGAGCGTCGAGCGCCCCCTCCCGGCCCGCCAGAACCCCTGGTCCAGCCGCCGCGTCGAGCAAAGGCCAGAGATCGGCAGGCCACGGCGAGACCAGGCGCAGCGGCGTTCCGCTCACCGGGTGGCGGAACGCCAGAAGCGCGGCGTGCAGGGCCTGGCGCGGTGCCAGACCGGCGAGGCGCCTCGCCTCGGCCCGGTGTGGGCCGCCGATCCGCTTCCACCCGCCAGACACGTATACCGGGTCGCCCACGATCGGGTGGCCAACAGACTCGAGGTGTACCCGGATCTGGTGGGTCCGGCCAGTGTGCAGCTCCAGGCGCACCACGTCCATCGACTGGAGGCGGGCAACGACGAACGCGTCGGTCCTGGCACGACGCCCTGCTGGAAGTATCGCCATCCGCTTCCGGTCACTGAGGTCGCGCCCGATCGGTGCCTCGATGACGAGCGGGCTTTCGTCGAGGTGCCCCCAGACCATTGCCGCGTACACCCGGCTGATGCGGTGTGCGGCGATCATCGCGGCGAGCTTGCGATGCGCCAATTCGGTCTTGGCCACGATGATCAGTCCCGAGGTCTCACGATCAAGCCGATGGACGATCCCTGGACGCCCCTCAGCACCGCCGGCGAGCGTGGTGCCGCGCGCGACCAGCGCATTGACGAGCGTGTCATCCCAGTGACCCGGTGCCGGATGCACGACGAGTCCCGCCGGCTTGTCGATGACGGCAAGATGCTCATCCTCGAATACCACCGTGAGTTCCAGTGTGCTCGGTGCAAACGTGCGCGGCGGTTCCTGCTCCGGTGCGGTCATCACCACGACGTCGCCACGCACCATGGTTCGTGACGCGCGCACCACGGTTCCGTCCACGGAGACGCAGCCGCTTGCAACCAGCCGTGCCGATTGTGTGCGTGAGATGCCGAGCTGATCGGCAAGAAACCGATCGACGCGCTCGGTGATCGACACCGTGACGGAAAACGTCATCGCGCCGTCGGGGAGCTCAGTCAGTGGGAGCTTCGACGGGGGACCGGCGGGCATCTTCGCGCCAGAGAGAAATGGCCAATGCAACCGCACCGCAAGTCACGGCCATGTCGGCCACGTTAAATGTCGGCCAGCGCAACGTTCCCACGCCGACGTCGATGAAATCAATCACGCCCCGGGAAGAGAGCATACGGTCGATGGCATTCCCTGCGGCACCTCCGGCAACAAAGCCGACAGCCCACTGGCGGAGTGTGTCACTCGCAGCGGCTTGGCGCGCTGCGGACCAGAGCCATGCGATCGCCACGATCGCGATGGTCAGGAAGATCCACCGTTGCCATGATCCGAGTTCCAGGCCAAAGGCTGCGCCCTGATTGTGGACGAGGCGGAGTTGCACGGCGTCACCAATGACATGCATGCTCCGCACGGCGAGCACCTGGTCGGCGAATACCTTGGTGATCCGATCGCAAACAACCGTCAGTGCGACCAGCGCCCAGAACGGACGGAGCCGTTCAGCGCCGCTTGGCATCCTCTTCCTTTTCCTTGCAGGAAATGCAGAGGCGGGCGTGCGGCAGCGCGTCGAGCCGTGCGAAATCGATTTCGATGCCACACTGGTGACAATGCCCGAACTTGTCCGGCTGATTGTACATCCGATTCAGCGCTTCGTTGATGTGCCACAGGTAACGCCCTTCCTGCGACGCGAAGAGAAACTGTTTCTCGCGTTCCATGGCATCAGTGCCCTGATCGGCCATGTGGAAGGAGTATGACGAGAGGTCGCCGTCGGCACCCTGCAACGTGGAATTGAAGGATTCGTCATAGGTGCCGAGCTCCTTCATCACGCGGGCGCGTTCCTCGAGCAGGCGCTTCTCGAGATGCTTCAGCTGGGTCTTGGTCACGGTACGTCCACCAGTGCTGGGCCGGAAAGGGTCCGGCCGTCCCCGAGCCGCCGCACCGCGAGTGTGGCGGCGTGCTCGTCAATCGTGACCGGTTCGAGCCGGTCGAAGGAATCCAGGCGAGTTCCCACGGCGAATTCTCGCGCCAACACCTCATGCCCGATGTACTCGCCATGCTGCCGCGCGGCATCAATCAACGCCGCGTCGCCATCGATGGAAAGCACGATGCGTGTGCTCACCTCATATCCGGCGTCCTTGCGCAGGCGCTGGATGCGGTTGACCAGCTCGCGGGCCAGGCCCTCACTGGCCAGCTCCGGCGTCACGCCCGGGTCAAGCGCGACTACAAATGGTCCGTCACTCGCCACGGGCCAGTCGGTCACCACCTCGCGCACCACCACGACGTCGTCGGGATGGATCTCGATCGGGGCGCCGTCAAGCGTGCCAATGTAAGAGGTTCCCCGCTCAAGCTGCTGGAGCGCCGCCGAGTCGAGGGTGGCGGCGAACGCAGCGGCGCCCTTCACGGTGGACCCGAATCGCTTCCCCAGCGTGCGAAAGTTCGGCTTGCCGCGCAACCGGACCAGGTCGGCATCGGAGGCGACGACTTCGATCTGCTTCACGTTGGTTTCGTCCCGGAGTAACGCCAGCAGTGAGTCGAACGCGGGCCCCTGAATGCCCGGTGGCACCGCCACCTTCATCCTGGCCAGCGGCTGGCGCACCCGCAACGACGCGGTCTCGCGGGCAGCACGACCGAGCGAGGAGAGGCGCCGAATGGCGTCCATCGCGCCGTCGAGTGCCGGATCGAGGCGGCCACGGTCAGCGGGAAATGGCGCGAGGTGCACTGACGTGCCCGTCAGCGCCCGATGTAACCAGTCGCTCGCGAACGGCGCCGCCGGCGCCATCAGCCGTGCCACGCCAATCAGCGCGGTTTCAAGCGTCACCACGGCGGCCGCATCAGGCTGACTGTCCGGTGCCCAGAACCGACCGCGATTCAATCGCACATACCAATTGGACAAGTCGACGTCGACGAATTCTGCGACGGCACGAATCGCCGTCGTCACATCGTAGTCATCCAGCGCCGCCCGCACCGATGCTGTCGTCCCATCCAGACGCCCAAGAATCCACTTATCGCTCAACTCCAAATCGCCCAGGAACCGATCCGATCCCTCCGACCGGTCCGCTTTCCTGGCATAGAGCGCAAAGAACTGATACGTGTTGCGCACGGTGTTCAGGAAACGTCCCGCCGTCTCCACCAACTGCGCTTCGTCGAACTTCTTCGGCTGCCACACCTGGCTCGAGAGCAACAGGTAGAGGCGTGCCGCATCAGCGCCATGTTTCTGGATCAGATCCCATGGGTTGACGACGTTGCCCTGGCTCTTGGACATCTTCTGTCCCTGCGCATCGAGCACGAGTTCATTGACGATCACGTTTCGATATGGTGCCTTGTCGAACACGGCCGTGGCAATCGCCAGTAGCGAGTAAAACCAGCCGCGCGTCTGGTCGATTCCTTCGCAGATGTAGTCTGCCGGAAAATGCGACGCGAACTCTCCTTGATGCTCGAACGGGTAGTGCCACTGCGCGTACGGCATTGCACCGGAATCGAACCAAGTGTCAATCACCTCGGGCACTCGCCGCATCGTGCCGCCATCGGGAGCGGTCCAGGTGATCTCATCAACCCAGGGCTTGTGCACGTCGAGATCCTGCGTCGGCGTGAATCCGGCGCGGGCCTGCAATTCCTCGTACGAACCAATCACGACGATCTGCGCCGGATCACGATCATTGACCCAGATCGGCAGCGGCGTCCCCCAATAGCGTTCGCGCGACAGCGCCCAGTCGACATTGTTGCTGAGCCATTCACCAAATCGGCCAGCGCCAACTTCCGGTGGATGCCAGGCGATGCCACCATTGAGTTCGGACATTCTGTCCTTGATCGCCGACGTGCGCACGAACCACGAGTCACGGGCATAGTAGATCAGCTTGCTCTGGCAGCGCCAGCAGTGCGGATAGCTATGGGCGTGCTGTTCCGTCTTGAGATGCCGACCGCGCGCCTTGAGTTCACGAATGATCAGTTCGTTGGTGGCGTCCGCGGTGACGAGCAATCCTTCGAGCTCCGGCCAGGTCGTTCCGGCAAACGTGCCGTCGGCGGCAACCGGCCGCAGCAACGCCAGGCCGTGTTCCTTTCCAGCCGCGTAGTCGTCGGAGCCAAAGGCCGGTGCCATGTGCACCAACCCCGATCCATCGGTGGCCGTGACGAACTCACCGGTCACCACAATGGAATGCTCGCCGCCATCTGCGAACGGCACGATGTCGAGCGGCCGACGATAGCGCAGGCCAGCAAGCGTGCTGCCCGGAGCCGCACGACGCATAGCGGTTCCCTCGCCCAGGAGCTTCACCGCTTCCTCTGTCCGTGATGCGGCGAGCACAAATACGCGATTGGGAAAATGCGGACTTTCGAACTCGCCGTATTCGAGATCGGGATGCACCGCGACCGCAACGTTGCTCGGCAACGTCCATGGTGTCGTCGTCCAGATCACCAACTCGCGCTTCGAGTCGTCGTCCACCGGAAACGTGACATACACCGACTTGTCGCGCACATCCTGGTAGCCGAGCGCCAATTCGTGACTCGATAGCGTGGTCCCACACCGTGGGCAGTATGGCAGCACGCGATGGCCCCGGTACAGCAGCTGCTTCTCGTGCAACTGCTTGAGGATCCACCACACCGACTCGACGTATTCCTTGGTGCAGGTGACGTACGCCTTGTCGTAGTCGAGCCAGTATCCAATCCGATTGGAGAGGTCGACCCACTCATCTCGGTAGGTGAAGACACTCTGAAGGCAGCGGCGATTGAATTCGGCGACGCCGAACTCTTC
>JANYCP010000345.1 GCA_025360265.1 Gemmatimonadota bacterium | reverse complement strand
CAGTTGGTGCACCCGACACCGCGATCGCGATTGCTGGAAGGGATGGTACGGCGCGCGTGGAGTTCGCTGGATGAGTTGCTGGTCAGTGCGCTTGGCGATGTCGAGGCGAGAAAGTTACAGAAGCTCGCGGCACAGGCGGTGGTGACGCTCAACGAGTCGCCCTGAGCGCAGCGAAGGACTTCAAGGCGCCGGGTTGCGAAGCTCCTCCCCCCACTCCCCCACCGTCGGCGCACCAAGCGGCGGCCGCGCCACATTTGCCGTCCAACCAAACATCGCCGTGCACGCCGCACCGCACACAGCACCCTGACATTCACCCATGCCGATCCGCGTCCACAACTTCGCCTGGCGCTGCGTCCACGTCGGATCGATGTCACGTCGGTGCACATCCTCGCACCGACAGATGATCGTATCGTCGGTTGCGAGTTGAAGAAGTTCTTTCCGCACAGCAAATGCCCGCGCAAGTCGACGCCCGAACATCCTGCCGCGATTGCGGCGCCGCTGCAGCGAGCCCGCGCGTGCGCCATCTACGTCGCCAACGGCAGCACGTCCGGCGATTTCGCCTTCTGTGATCGCCGCGAGGTCGCCTTTGACCCCTGTGCATTCGCCAATCGCCCACACGCCGCCCACCGACGTTCCTTGCATGTCATCAACATCCACCGCACCGTCGACAGTGCTGCAACCAAGGATTTGTGCAAGCTCGGTGCTCGGCACCAGCCCCGCGCTCGTCGCCACCCAGTCACAGTCAAAGGTCAACGACTTGCCACCTACGTTGACGACGGTGCGTTGCACGCGACCGAATCCTTCGGCGGCAGTGATCCAGCTCCCAGTATGAAACGGCGCCTTGCGAAAGACCGCACGATACTTCGCCGCTTGCATTAGCGCTTCGGGTTTGGCCAGTAGACTGGTACCAAAACCGAGGACGGCGCCACGCGAGGCCTGTTCAGCGACGAGCAGCAAGTCCGCGCCCGCTGCAACGGCGGTGGCCGCGACCGGAAAGAGCAGTGGTCCCGTACCGCAGATCACGACGCGTGCACCAGCGAGTGACACGCCACTCTTGATCAGGGCCTGCAATCCGCCGACACCGACCACGCCAGGCAATGTCCATCCGGGAAATGGCAGCAGACGTTCGCGCGCACCCGTGGCAAGAATCAGCGCCCGCGTGTGCTGTCGATCGATCCGTCCGCGAAATGCGACGACGAGTTCGTTCGGAGAGATGGCATCGACCACGCGAGCGTCGTTCGCAATGACCACACCGAGCGCCAACGCACGTTCGATCATGGCCCGCGCGTGCGGTGGCAGCGAAGCAAGCTGCCGGTGCCGCCAGATCTGCCCCCCAGGGCGGAGTCCCTGGTCGAGTACCAGCACGCGTTTGCCGCGTTCCGCCACCGCAATGGCCGCACTCAGACCAGCGGGGCCGGCGCCCACCACCAGCACATCCACCATCGACCCGCGCGGTCCGTTCACGCGCTGCTCTCGATTGACATGCCGTCGCGTACCGGCGTCAGACAGGCCCGCACGTTCGCAATGCCATCGACGGCAACGCGGCATTCAAAGCAGGTTCCCATGCCGCACACTGGCCCCCGGGCCAGCCCATCGAGGTCGCGCCGAAACGCCGCGACCCCGATGTTGAGCAACGCGGCGGCGAGTGTGACGTCTGCAGCGACAGGGTGCGGCACACCATTGACGGTGATGGTGACGTATGGGGTCACGCGGCGTGCGCCATCGAAGGCATGGTGCGACTCGGCCGAAATGGCGCCGCGTCGACCGGCGGCTTGGCGCCGAGGATGCCGGCGACGATCAGGTCGGCGGTACCGGTGGCCATGGTGATCCCCAGTCCCTCGTGACCGGCAGCGATCCAGACGCCGCCGATTTCGGGCCAGGGACCAATCAGCGGCAATTTGTCCGCAGTGGCGGGACGGAAGCCAACCCAGCTGCGGAGTGCCCGCACATTCTTGAGCGCCGGAATGAATGATGTTGCTCGTTCGAGCATCGCGCCGAGAAGCTCGCGGTTGATGTGCGTGTCGAATCCCGCCAGTTCCCGCGATGAACCGATCAGCAATTGTCCGGTGCGACGCGGCTGCACGTTGAACGCCACGGATGCCGCACCGAAGGTGTGCGCACTGTGCATATAGCCAAGCTCCACGAGCTGGTGGCGCGCCATGCCGGGATGGCGATCACTGATCAGGAGATGACCTTTGCG
>JANYCP010000323.1 GCA_025360265.1 Gemmatimonadota bacterium | reverse complement strand
GGCGCCGTGCCCTGATACCCGCCGCCGTTCATGCGCACGCCGACACCGTAGCTCCCTTCCGGCACCGAAGCATCCACGAGCACCGTCATGGTGGTCACCGTATCGCCCACGATCGGGTTCGGCGAAAAGGTGGCGGTAATCCCTGCGGGCGCCCCATTGAACAACGCCAGCGACGCCGTCACATCGGCGGTGAATCCGGTCTTGGTGAATGTGACCCGCGTCGGACCCGATGCACCGCCGCGTCCCACGCTCATGGTGGCTGGAGCGGTCGTCCAGAAACCGTTCTTGCGGGTGATGTTCAGCTGCACGGTCCCGTCGCCATATGTGGTTGCCGACGAAGCGGACACACGGAACGGGAGCGGAAAGGAGATCGGGTTGTCACTGAACGTGGACGTGGTCACTGTGAGCAGTGCCTTCGTCACGGTACCTGTCGTGACGATGTTGCTGAAACCCGCGCCGACGCCCGAGGTCGAGTCGACGTAGAATGTGATCCCACCGGTAAAGCCGCCGCCACGCGTCACGGTGACGGTCATCGTGTCCGTGTTGCCATGCTGGATCGTAAAGGAAGGCCTGGCTGTGGTCACCGCAATGGTCCACTGACTCTGGTCGCCCGTGCCATTGTTGTCGTTGTTGCTGTCCTTGTTGTCGCCGCCGATCGGGGAAATTGAGCAGGCGCTCAAGAAACCGAGGACGATGAGGCGAGGCGCGCGAGCTTTCAATTGCCGCTCCGGGTTCCACAGGCTGGGCCGGCCGGAACATTCCACCCAGGGAGCGCGGCCAACCGCGCCCGGGTCAACATTGCATTCAGGCTGGCAATTGCGCCAGACCCCAGCGCCCGCGACGCAGCCAACGCTGCATCGATATCTCGGCAATTGGTCTCCGCCGCGTCGATCACGCTCTGCGTCGGGCTGACGTCGCCGTACTCCATGTCGGTGAGGCGGCGCGCGAGGTCGCGGTTCGACGGACCGAATCCGCGCGGACCTGTTGCAAGCGCCGCAATCGTCGAGTCGAGCGACCGTGACGCCATTTCTGGCGGAACGGCGGTGAGGGCGGTGCGCAACCGCTGCAGCTGGGTGAAGCCATCGTTGCTCGACGCCAGGCCGGCCACCATGCGCTGCATCAGCTGGAGCTGTGCCGCGAGTGCCGTTTGCGGTACGCCAACACGAGGATCGGCGATCACGGTGAATCGCCGGGTGATGCTGCTGCTGCCCGTCTGGAGGGTGACAGTGTACGTCCCCGGAATCACCAGCGGACCGACCGGCTGCAGTGACGGCGTCTGACCGGGAATCGAGTGCCAGTTGAGCGTGAACTCAGTGTAGTCGAGCAGCGTCCCGGTATAGCCGAACGGCAGCGACGGCGGCGTTTCATAACGCAGGTCCCACGAAACCCGGTGCATACCCGCAGTCCTGGAAAGAACCGTGGGCTTGAGCAGCCAGTACGCCGGCACGTTTGGCATCAACGTGTCGGGCGGTGGTGCGACGTCCGAGTACTGGCGGATCTGTTTTCCCGACGCGTCGTAGATCGTCAGCTTGATCGAGCCGCTGATCGGAGTCTTCAGGTAATAGTCGATGTTCGCCCCTTCGGGGGCGTTCTGGCCCACGGTTACTTCGACCGCGAGTGGCGTGTCCTGTGTGTTGTCCCAGCGGATCCGTGACGCGGTGTCGGGTTGGAAGAGGTACGCCGCCGCGGTAGACGCAACCGCCATCGGTGCGTCGCGCAGCGGCGACAGGTCGTCGAGGATCCAGAATCCCCGACCGTACGTGGAGATCACCAGGTCGCTGCCGTGCACGGTCATGTCCGACACAACAGTGTTCGGCAAGTTGAGCTGGAGCGCCTGCCAGTGATCTCCCCTGTCAAACGAGACATAGGTGCTCGTCACGGTGCCAGCGTATAACAGATTGGATTTTGCCGGGTCTTCGCGCACGACCCGCGCGGTGCCCCCGTCGCCAATTCCGTTGATGATCTGCTGCCACGTCTTGCCGAAGTCGAGCGTGCGGTAGATGTGCGGATGACTGTCGGCCGACAATACCGCAACGTACGCCGTGCCTGCGTCGCGGTGTCCAGCGTCGATGATGTTGATCGCACCCCGGGCGATGTTTGGCGGTGTGACATCATTCCACGTCTTGCCACGGTCGCGGCTCACTTGCACCACTCCGCTGCCGGTGCCCACCCAGATCACACCAGCCGCTGCCGGCGAAAGTGAGAGTGCCTGAATGGCACCGGTTCCCGCAGTCGGACCGCCACGCCGATTGAGTGTCACCGTGTCGCCGGCTTGCGCGCGTGCAGTGAGGTCGGGCGAAATCCGCTGCCAAGTCTGGGCGTTGTCGCTCGAGATCATCAAGTACTGCGCGGCCATGTAGAGCGTGTGCGGGTCCTGTGGTGAAAACGCCAGCGGCGGCGCGCTGCCGAATCGATCGTCCGGCGTGGGAGTGTAGAGCACGGTCACCTGCGAGGTGACGCGGTCGAAGCGACGTAGGACGTGATACCAGCCCTGCGTATACACATATCGCGAATTCGCCGGATCAGCCACGATGAACCCGTTCTCGAAGCCGCCCGCCGGGTACCAGTCGTTGGGGCGAATCTGGCCGAAGTCGCTGCGGCTCAACACGCAGGCAGTACCGGAGTCCTGTTGTGGTCCGCAGACGTGATACGGAAAGTCGTTGTCGGTCGAGACCCGGTAGAACTGGCCGTTGATCATGTTGTACCA